>CAMZDW010000031.1 GCA_947305555.1 uncultured Elusimicrobium sp. | reverse complement strand
ATAGAGAATAATGTGGTTAAATCCCACGATTCATAATGTCCGGCAATCCAACCGGCAAGCAAGTTCCCAAAGAAGGATGCCATTAACCAAATGCCCATAAATAAAGACATAAATTTAAGAGGCGCCAATTTGGTTACCATAGACAAACCAACCGGGCTTAAACACAACTCACCCATAGTGCAGAACATATACATAAACACCAGCCATAACGCACTGACCGGACCTTGTGATTGGTAAACAGCGGCTCCAATCGCAATAATTGTAAAAGCGAGTCCCTGCAAGAATAAACCCCACCCGAATTTAGCCGGGATAGACGGATCTTTTTCGCCCAAGCCGACCCACATTTTAGCGAAAATCGGGGCCAAGAGCACCACGAAAATCGGGTTCACCGCTTGGAAGTAAGAGGCTTTTAAGGTAATCTGCCCAATAAACGGAAGCACCGGGGTTAAGTTGGTAGCCTCTTTTGCAAAGAAGTTGAGCGACGTACCTGCTTGTTCAAAGAATGCAAAGAAGAATACCGCAAAGAAGGTAAAGGTACAAATCGCTTTGATTTTATCCCATTCATCTTGCGTAAGGGGCTTATTGGCCGCTTCGGCTTTAGCCCGTTCTTCTGCATCTTCATCCTGTCCGTTTTTGCGAACCGGATGCAAGCCGATATGGCCCAAGTATTTATTTTGGGAAACGGTATACCAAATCAAACCGATTAACATCCCAATACCGGCAGCCATGAAACCATATTTCCACTTATAGGCTTCCAACGCATTTAACGGATCCGTCGGTTCGCCAAAGAATCCACAGATAAACGGCGCAAAAAAAGCACCTACGTTAATCCCCATATAGAAAATGGTAAACCCACCGTCACGGCGAACATCATTCGGTTCATATAATTCGCCCACGATAGAAGAAATATTGGGCTTAAAAAACCCGTTACCAATAATAATCAGCGTTAAACCAGTCCCTAAAGCGAGCACGGGAGGAATAATCTCATAAGAGGCCAATGTAAACTGCCCCATAGCCATTAAAATGGCGCCGATAGTAATGGAATGACGCTTGCCAATGTAACGGTCTGCTAGGTAACCACCGATTACCGGGGTTAAATACACTAGAGCCGTAAACATACCATAAACATTGCTTGCTCTTTCTTTGCTAAAGCCGATTACGGTGCTGATCATAAACAGCGACAACAAGGCTCTCATTCCATAATAGTTGAAACGTTCCCACATTTCCACCATAAAAAGCATATATAAGCCTTTCGGGTGGCCAGCTTTGGTCACGTTGTGCTTTACTTCACTGTCTGTCATTTATTATTTTCTCCTTACTAATTTAAAAGGGTACCCTATATTGTACCAAATATGGAGAGGTTTCGCCGAGAAACTTAGAAAGCACCCATTAACATCTGGGTTGATTGAGCAATCATTTGGTAGATTTTCCAGCAAGCTATTACTAAATAGTAGCCAATCGCCAACAAAATAATGGTGTAAATCCACTTAGAAACCACGCTAATCCGTTTAGATGTCCAGACCCACGGCAACGCAAACGGCCCCACAATTAACGCCATCACAATAATTCCCACGTGGGAGTTCATAAATCCCCGGCCGGGTTTCAAACTGCGGCCACACCGGCGGCAAAAATTATCGTTTTCTTCATGGGCCAAACCACATCGGGGGCAGCGCAATTCGTTCATAACTCAATTCCTTTACTGCGTAAATAGCGTTTAATATGGCTGCGCGCTCCAGCCGTTTTGGCAAATTCCAACCAATCCCGTTTAGGTTCCCCATTTTTACGGGTGATAATCTCACATACATCACCTGTTTTAAATGCATAGTCCATACGTACCATACGGTTATTCACCTTGGCTCCCACGTAATGATCGCCAATATCGGTATGAATAGCATAGGCAAAATCAATCGGGGTAGAGCCTTCCGGCAAAGACTTCACATCCGCGCGCGGCGTAAATACAAAAATTTGCTGCAAATTGACGTCTGTTTTAAAACCTTCCAAAAATTCACGAGGAGCTGTTAAATCCTGTTGCCACTCAATCCAGCGGCGAATCCAGTTAATTTTTTCATCAAAGTTTTTATCCTGCTTTACGTTACCCATTTTATAACGCCAATGCGCTGCGATACCATACTCGCAGGTGCGGTGCATTTCTTCCGTGCGGATTTGAAGTTCAATAATATCCCCCGTTGGGGATAATACGGTAGTATGGATACTTTGATACATATTCGCCTTTGGGGTGGCAATGTAATCGGTAAAGGTACCTGCTAAAGGTTTAAAAACGCTGTGTACTACGCCTAATGCTTTGTAACAATCCTGTAAATCCTTGGTAATAATACGAACACCCAGGGAATCTTGAATTTCTGCAAAGCTACAATGATGAGTTTGCATCTTTCGGTATATGGAGTAATAATTTTTTGCACGTGCCAAAATGCGGCACTCCAGGCCATTGGCTTTTAACACCGGCTCCAAGTGTTTTTTGAAATTATCCAGCGCCGCTTTTCGGTCTGCCGTCCGGGCTTCTACCTGTTGCTTAAGGCTTTCGTATTCTTGCGGATGTAAATATTTAAAAGATAGATCTTCCAAATCGGTTTTGATGGTAAACATTCCTAAACGCTGTGCCAAAGGAGCATATAAGGAAATTGTTTCATACGCTTTAAATTTCTGTTTTTCGGGAGGCATAACATCCATGGTGCGCATATTATGCGTGCGATCTGCCAGTTTAATCAGAATTACGCGTACGTCTTCGGCCACGGCAATTAGCATCTTACGCCAGTTTTCCACCGTTTCTTCATCTGTAGAGGAAAATTTCAAATCGCTGATTTTTGTTACCCCTTGCACCATGTGGGCAATTTCTTTATTAAATTCACGCCTTAAATCTTCCAAGGTAACGGGAGTGTCCTCTACTGTATCGTGCAAGAGCCCGGCACAAACGGTGTCCGCATCCAAGTTAAAATCCATAAGAATATTGGCTACGTGGCAACAATGTGTAAAATACGGTTCACCGCTTTCACGTTTTTGATTTGCATGCGCTTTTTGGGCAAAATAGTAGGCCTTTTCAATCAGGGAGGCATCCTGGTTGGGATTGTATTCCTTGAATTTGTGCAGCAAGGCCTGCAAATCAGGGGCTTCTTGCATATTACTTAACCGTATGTTTTAAATCTTCCAAAATCGCTTGCGCCGCACGCATCGCTACCCCGGGTTCTCCCAAAGAAGCACGCAACTGGAGCAGTTCTCCGCGCATAGCTTGCAAGCGTTGCGGATTTTGGAACATTGCCGCTGTTTCCGCCGCTAATGCTTCGGGCGAGGCGTCCTGCTGAATAAGTTCCTTCACCAGCGGTTTGTTGGCCAACAAATTAACAAGTGAGATATATTTCACTTTAATTACCATTTTGGCAATTTGATAAGTCGGCCAAAACATCTTATAAGCCACCACCATCGGCACACCTAAGAGCGCGTTCTCCAAGGTGGCTGTTCCGGAACAAGCCAGTAAAAAATCCATCTGGCTACGTAATTCGTAATTTTTATCTTTTACAAAGTGAAAATTTTCGGAAGGCTTTTCGCCGATTAGCTCTAAGAACACTTTTTCATCAGCTTCCGGCAACAAAAACATATAAGCCTGTGTTTGAGGGAACGTTTTCAATATCTTCTTAAATGCCTGATAAAATACAGGAACCAACCGTTTAATCTCCCCCATACGGCTACCGGGTAACATCCCCAGTTTCCAGGGATGTGTTTTTGTATCTGTTATTTCATAACTTTTGGGCTGAGGGCCCGGCATAATATCCAATAAAGGATTGCCTAAAAACACGGCCTGACCACCGAATTTTTTATGGAAATCCGGTTCAAAAGGATAAATCACAAACAGTTTACGCGTCAGTCCGGCTAATTTTTTAGCGCGATATTGCCGCGAAGCCCATACCTGCGGTGTAACATAATAATAGGCCGGGATACCGCGGTTTTTAGCCATCTCCAACACTTGATGATTAAATCCATAAAAATCTACCACAATAATTGCCACCGGATTTTTTGTTTCCATGTAACTACGGAGTTGATTCATCAGACTAATCCAAAGCGGCATCTTTTTAAGCGGTTCCACAAAACCGCTGGCCCCTTTACTGGCCAAATCGTATAAGAACTCATCACACAGCGGCTGCATGCGCGGACCACCCACTGCCGTAATACGAACATCCGGATCAGCGGCTTTTAATGCTTTAACTAGCCCGGCTGCGTGCAAATCACCGGACACATCCCCGGCAACAATTAAGATGTTTTTTTCAATCGGCGTAATCGTGGACATTATTGTTGCCCTCCTTTTAGCTGCCCGATGGTTTCATCCAAAACTGCTTGCGCTGCACGGGCCACCGTGTTAATGGCTTGCAAAGGTTTAGGGGTGTGTAAGTGCCCGGTTTTAGGGACATCAAAACGATTCATTTTCTCTAAAATCTCTAAAGCTAATTCCAATGCTTTGGAACCTTTTTCCCCGCTGGGGGCAGGTGTTTTAGCGGTTTTAATACATTCGATAAAATGGAGAATCTCTGAAGTAATAGGAAGCTGTTTTTCTACGTTTGGATAAGTAACTGTCAAATCATTCATATTGGTAACAACCGGTTTTTCTTTGCGGTATGTTTTAACGCGTGCATTCATAAAATCTACCGACACATAACCATCCGGTTGAAACAGATGCATATAACGCGCCCGTTCAAAACTGGCCCGACTGGCAGTTAAATCGGCCACGGCTCCGTTAGCAAAATGCAACCGCACGTTAGCAATATCTTCGTGTGGAGAGAACACACTTAGCCCGATTGCTTCCACATGAACTACTTCGCTGGGAACTAAGGTGTAAATTAAATCTAAATCGTGAATCATCAAATCAAGCACGACACTGATATTGGCCATACGTCCGTCGTAAGGTCCTTGACGGTTGATGGTAATAAACCGAGGATCCTTGATGTATTTGGAGGCTTCCACTACCGCTGGATTAAACCGTTCCACATGTCCTACTTGAAGCACCAGTTGGTGTCGTTTAGCGGCTTGGATTAAATCACGCGCTTCTTCCATGGTAACGGCAATGGGTTTTTCCACTAGCGTATGAACGCCGTGTTCTAAACAATACATTCCGATTTTATGATGCAGTTGGGTAGGTGCGGCTACAATCACGGCATCAACCTGCCCGACTAATTCTTCCTGCTTGGTATACGGAGTACAATTATGCTCCCAGGCCAATTTTTGAGCACGCATGGCATCCGGGTCACAGACTCCCACCAAATTAACTCCTTTCATCTTAGCCAATGTACGCGTATGAAAAGTTCCAATTTTTCCTGCACCGATCACTCCAAACCGGATTACTTGTTCTTCTGTCATAAATCTTCTCCATTTCTTCTATTATACTTTAAATTAACCGCATATAGATAAAAATCCTTCGCGTACGAAGTTTGACGAACTCTTTTATATTGGTATAATGTTTACATGGCAAATATAGAAAGAACTCTTGTTTTGATTAAACCCGATGCAATTGAAAAACGCATCAGTGGACTTATTTTAGACCGTCTGGACAGACTTGGTCTTCAACTGACTGGGGCCAAAGTAGTTTCCCCCACCGAAGAACTAATCCGCACGCATTATAAACATTTAGCCGGAACTCCTTTTGTTGATGGGGTTGTAGATTATATGATGGGAAAATACAACAATGTACCCAATCATAAAATCTATGCTTTTGTATTCCAGGGAGAAGATGCCATTGCCAAAGTGCGCGGTGAAATCGGAAGCACGAACCCGGAAAAAGCCGCTCCGTGGACCATCCGCGGAAGTTTTGGCCGCATTATTGGAGACGTGATGCAAAATTGCGTGCATGCCTCTGGAGCACCGGACGAAGCCGAACAAGAAATTGCCTTGTGGTTTAAACCGGAAGAAGTGTTGGATTTTTAAACTATGTCCACGATCAAAAAATCAATCGTCCTACTGGCTGTGCTGTGCAGCTTTCTTCTGGGAAGTGTGCTTCGAGCTAAAGAAGTTCCTGTAACGCTTTCCACGCAAGATGGTTGGCAGTTAGTCGCTGTCTACCAACCGGCACAAACAGATAAAAAGACGGTGATTTTATTACATGATTTGAATAAAAATAAAGAAGCGTTTACTTCTTTCAAGGCCTCTTTAGCTAAAGCGGGATTTGGTTACCTAGCGCTTGATCTACGAGGGCACGGGCAAAGCACCGGTAATGGAGAAGTGCGTACCTTTGTCAGAGAAGGCGTTGATAATCCTTTTAACAAAATGACGCGGGATGTAGATGCCGCTATTAATTTTTTACAGAAAAAAGGAATTCCCGAAGAACAAATTGTCTTATTAGGTGCCGGCTTAGGCGCCAATGTGGCCGCCAAAAGTAGCACTTTTTGGCCCAAGATATCTGCGCTCGCATTGATTAGCCCAACTTCCAACGTGCGAGATGTTTTGTCTATCCCCCCTATGCGCTTGTACAAAGGGAATGTGCTAATTGCCGCCGGAGCTTCTGATAAAAAAATGTTTTTGGAAGCGAGCGTTATTCGTAATGTAGCTTTTTTAGCTAGCGACCAAGAATCTGGGCGCATTACATTTTTGACTGCTTACGATTTAAAATCTCATGAGATGTTGGATAAATATTTAATTCCCACTGTTTTGCAGTGGTTACAGACACCCCAACGTCCCGAAATCTTACCGGATTCTCCATCCGCGAATCTGGAATTAAAAGATATACCGGTAGACACCACGGGTATCGCGGTGGCTCCCTCAAGCACGGAGGAATCTCTCGTTCCATCGGTTTTAGGAGAATGATTTTATGAAACCAGCACGCATTGTTTTTCCTGGTTTTTGGTTTGGAAAAAGCGATCTGAAAGAAGCTGAAAATCTAGCTCGCCGCGGAGTGGGAGGTTTTTGCCTCTACGGAGGAACTGCTCAACAAACATTGGATTTTACCCACAGAATGCAGGATGTTTCCGTTTACGACAAATTGCTGTTTTGTGCGGATGTTAATGAAAATTTAAATGAGATAATTACAGACGCTCCCGTTCTGCCCACCAATGCACAAATAGCTCAACAACGAAATCCGCAAGATGCCGCTTATCGTAAAGGAAATGTGCTTGCTCGCATGGCGCGTGCCTGTGGAATGGATTGGGTATTAAACCCAGTATTGGATTTGGGATATTCCTCTCCTGCCTTTAGTGATGACCCTATGACCGTGACTCATTTGGTGGGCGATTTTATGGCAGGTCTTTCAAACGGGGGAGCTTTAAATTGTGTGAAATATTTTCCGGGCGTTTCAGGAGTATTAAAAACACTTCCGCAATTAGAAGATGCGGAATTTGTACCCTATAAACATACTTTCCGTCGGGCTGATTCCATCATGCTATCCGATATGATTTTCCCTAATATTGATAACGATAATCAAGCTATGTTGTCGGATAAAATGATTAAGGGGCTTCTTAAAAAACGCCTCAATTATAAAGGTTGCGTGATGAGTTTTCCCCTGTGGAAAGGACGGCTTCGTTACGAAGAAGCCAGTGCAATCAAAATGCTACATTGCGGGGTAGAAAATATTTTAGCTCCACAAAACGCAGGCGCTGTTATTGATGCGATTGAACGGGAAGTAAATCGGGGATTGCTTACAGATGAGCTCTTCCACACAATTTCCAATCATGAAATGTTTACCAGTAAAATCAATATGGGGCCTCAACCGGATTCTATTGAAAAAGCCTTCAAATTAGTTGACTTATATAAGGCCACTAAATAAATTTACGCCTAAAAAAACACGCTGCCAAAAGCAACGTGTTTTTTTAAAGTAATACCGATTTACACGATTTTGTTTTCTGTTTCCTTTGCTTTGGCAATCTCTTTATCTATTTTTGTTGCCAAGCGGCGCAAGGTCGTTTGCGCATTTTTTTTCCAATCTTTCAAAGCACGCAACTCCGTATCGGAATTTTTCAATTTCTCTACTTGTTCTTCCAACACACGCAACCGATTTTTAAGCGTTACATTTTCATCTTTCACGCCTTTTTGACGCGCCAGCAATTGGGAGACCAGAAGCTCTAATTGTTTCAATTTCTCTTGCATAAATTACCTTAATTCCGCTTTTACTTGACCGCGCAGCTGTTCCACGATACGTTTAAAAGCATCTTCCGTTTCGGAATCTTTGAGTGTTCGTTCGGGATGTGAAAACGATAACGAAAAAGTAACACTCTTTTTTCCTTCGGGCAAATGTTCCCCTTGATATAAATCAATCACATGGTAATCTAAATTTACATCCAAAGGTGTTTTATCCAGTGCCGACACTAATTGTGCATAAGAAACCGTTTTATCCACTACGACCGATAAGTCGCGTAGTGAAGGTGGAAATATGGCCACCGCTTGCGCCGGTTTAAAATCTTGTGCACTAAATGATTTTTCAATCATTTTGGTTGCGAACTCAAATGCCCACACAGCTTCTGCTTTGATGCCAAATGTTTTGAGCGTCAACGGATGGATTTGGCCTAGTAGACCGATGGATTTTCCATTAAGCAAAATATCCATGCAAATTTTTGGATGCATATATCCTGGTACATTTTTTGCAGGCGCAAGCGTAATTGCTTCTACCGAGTTAAGTAACGTCTGCACGAGTCCTTTTAACAGGTAAAAATCTACCGGTTTTTGCGCAGCAGCAAAGAATTTTTCCTGCGCTAAGCTACCGCATAACACCCCGGACACCGCATAATTTTCTACCGGGAATCCTTTCATGGAAAGGAACGTTTTTGTCGTTTCGAATAAGGCCAAATTATTGTTGCCAAAACGCAAATTACTTTCCACATTTTTAAGTAGCGAGGGAAGCAATGTCGGGCGCAAATAGTCCCATCCTTGCGCAAGTGCGTTTTTGACTTTGATACAAAACTTCGGATCAAAGCCAAAGGCTTTAATTTCTTTTTCGCCCAGAAAATCAATATTTTTACATTCGCAAAACCCAAGCCCGATAAGGCGCCTGGCAAACCGGCGGCCGAGTTCAATACCTTTGGGTGCATCCGTAAACGCCAAACTGGCTTTGGTGGGAGAGACCGGGATTTGATCATACCCTGCAAAACGAGCGGCTTCCTCCGCCAGATCCCATTTATGGTTTAAATCGCGCCGGTGCGTGGGGGCTACAAACGTCCATTTATCACCGTCTGTTGTAAACGAAAGTGCAAGCCTCGAAAAAATTTCTTTCAATCGTTCGTCCGATATATTCGTGCCCAGGATTTTATTAATTTCTTGTGGGGCAAAAACAACTTGCGGATTTTTGTAGGGAGTTGGATATACGTCCGTAATTTCGCTTGCTACCCCGCCGCAAAGTTCCACAAACAATTCACTCGCGCGGTGCAACGCCGTAAGCGCACCTTCGATATCGGTGCCACGTTCAAACCGCTGCGAAGAATCGCTACTCACTGCAAATTTTTTAACCGTTTTATTAATTGTGGGCGGATTAAAATAAGCAGACTCGACAAAAATATCCGTCGTATCGTCCTGCACACCGCTGTTTTGACCACCCATAATCCCCGCCAAGGCAGTGGCTTTCTTTTCATCTGCAATCATGAGGCAGTTTTCGTTTAGTTCCAGTTCGCGGCCATTTAAAAGAGTAAATTTTTCGCCGGCTTGAGCATTCCGCACGATAATTTTCCCGCCCTCTACTAAGCGCAAATCAAAGGCGTGGAGCGGGTGACCGAGTTCAAACATCACATAATTGGTAATGTCCACCAGTGCATTTTTAGGGTTAAGCCCCATCGCCGCTAAACGTGTTTTCATCCACTCGGGGGATTCCACATTTTTTACCCCGCGAATGACGCGCCCCGTATACCGCGGACATCCTTGCGGATTTAAAATTTCTACTTGCAGGGATTTTCCTTCCCCGGCGATTTTTTTAATCTCCGGGAATTTAACCGGCTTATTGAGTAGCGCTCCTAATTCGCGCGCTACGCCTAAGTGGGACAACAAATCCGGGCGGTTAGACGTAATTTCCAATTCAAATAAAGAGTCCGGTTTTCCATAAAGCGTGGAAACATCCGTGCCTAATGTAAGATTTTCATCAAGCACCAAAATCCCGTGGGCGCGTGTGTGCGTAAGACCTAATTCATCGGACGAGCAAATCATCCCTTCCGATTCTACGCCGCGGATGACGGCCGGTTTCAAAACAATTTTTCCAAGCCGGGCTCCTACTTTGGCCAGCGGCACTTTTTGACCGACGGCTACGTTCGGCGCACCACACACCACCCGTTGCGTTTTACCGCCTCCCAAATCAAGCGTTACCAAATGCAAATGATCCGAATTGGGATGGTCCTCAATTTTGATAATTTGCGCCACATACACGCCTTCAAAATCGGCACCCGTTGTTTCCACCGAAGCGACTTCAATACCCAAATCGGTTAGTTTTTTTACAAGTTCTTCCGGCGTTAAATCCAAGTCAATAAAATCTTTTAACCAAGAATATAGAATTTTCATAAACCGTCCTTAAAATTGTTTTAAAATGCGCAAATCGTTCTCGTAGAACGTGCGGATATCTTTGATGTTAAGCATCATCATAGCTAAACGCTCCACACCCATTCCGAATGCATAACCGCTAAACTGCTCCGGATCAATGCCGCAATTTTTCAGCACATTTGGATGCACGACACCGGCCCCTAGCATTTCAATCCAACCGCTGCCTTTACATACGTTGCAGCCTTTACCTTGGCAAAATACGCATTTGACGTCCACTTCCACGCTGGGCTCGGTAAACGGGAAAAATGACGGACGGAAACGGATTTCGGCTTTATCCCCAAACAACCCTTTCATAAAAGCCGTCAAATCACTTTTGAGGTCTGCCATGCTGACGTTTTTATCCACATAAAGTCCTTCAATTTGATGGAACACCGGGCTATGCGTGGCATCTAAACTATCGTTACGGAACACGCGCCCCGGTGCCATAATGCGAAGCGGCGGTTTGTGTTTTTCCATATACCGGCTTTGCACGTTAGAAGTATGCGTGCGAAGTACAAGCGGCATTTTGCCATCTACAAAAAACGTATCTTGTGCATCCCGGGCCGGATGGTGTAACGGAATATTTAACAAATCAAAATTATGCTTTTCATCCTCCACCCAGGGACCTTCGGCCCATTCAAAACCAAGCTGGGAAAGGATCTCTGTCATGCGGTCTTGCGCAACGGAAAGTGGGTGACGATGCCCACACGCAACGGGCTCTCCGGGCAGGGTTAAATCTATTTCGGTTTTATTCAGCTCTTCGTTGAGTTCTTTTGTCGCGAAAAAGGATTGTTTTTCGTCTAGCGCGGCGGTCAATGCGGCTTTGAGAGCATTTCCCAGGGGGCCGGCTGTTTTTTTATCTTCTATAGAAAAATCTTTCAAACTTTTTAAAAGATCTGTTAAAGCGCCCTTGCGGCCAAGAGAAGCCACCCGCAAATCTTCTACTTCACTAGCAGACTGGGCGGCGGAAATTTTGGTTTGATATTCCTGCTGTAATGTTTCGCAGGCGGTTTTAAATTCGGTAATCGTCATAATATTATTATAGTATTTTAGTGCGTTGTATTGGGGGAAATTGTTTTTAACAAAAAACACTCCTTAGGTTTATTCCCTAAGGAGTGTTTGGGTGTTAAAAACGCTACTCTATCTCCACTCTTTCACAGGTATAATAATGGGTATCAAACGTCGCAATCGTGTTGGCTCGCCTGCAAACCGAACCCGACTCACCTGCAACCGGATTAACGAATCCCCCTAAGCTTACTGAGAAACCGTCCTCGTTATCTTGGCAACATTTATTATCAATAATTGTTGTTCCAGGACCAGCATCATACTCAGTACCAGAAACGGTCCACGTCGTTTCCTTATTTGCCTTATCAAGTTTGTCTTGTATAGAACTGTAATCATGGACTGCATCATCCGCAAGACACGGCGAGGCATCGCACGTTTCTTCGTATCCTCCCTGCGGGCATTGCGCATTACAATATGCCGTCGCCCCGCCGTAATCAGAGCATTTTACGCTACCGGTAGAAGCCCCTGCGATCCCGTATCTTTTCTCTGCTCCTTGCCAACGGGGACATCCATTTTTGAAGGTATAACTTCCATCATCAAACCACAACACAGCCGCTTGTCCTTCCCACGTTTGAGAACCACCTTTAGCAATTAAAATGCCCTTTTGCTTATGCTCCCTAGGAACAAACCGAAGGGGTTTGGCGCAAACATGCTGTTGATCTGTAGCCACATATCCCTTTGGACACCCAATTGGAACCGAACAGTCATTTTTATCAAATCCACGGTTAATAACATTTTGCTTTTTATCTATGTACGCCCTATATGTATCTGAATAACCAGCCCCAAGATTACACTGATAACATTCGCTTTTTGCATTTATCCAGTTTGACCGACTCATGTAAACTGTTTTACGGTTTTGCCCGCTAGCCTGAAGCTCTTGCGTGAATTGCTCATTCATCTTGGGGCAATCTTGCCCCCCACAAACATCCTGGCAAGAACCCATCCAACACGAACCGTCTTCTGCATACGTCACGCTTGGATTTCTTATAGTCCTTTCGGGGTCATCAGGAGTGGTATCTTTACAGGGAGTAGCGCAACAACGGCTGCTATCATGTCTTTTATAATCAGCAATTTTCTTTTGCCCAGGCACATCACACGAATCCGGACATTTTTCCCTGGGGTCACAACATTCCGTTTTAACCGTTTTCCACGTCCGGTCATCATACCACCAGGAGGGGTGTTCTTTCCAAGGATGATTAGGAGACTGCCAATCATAATAGGAACCGCAATATTCCTGTTTACAAGGTTTGTCTCCACATTCTTCTTCTGTTTTAGAACACTCTCCGTTCACAACCGTCCAATGTCCGTTTTCGCAGCGCGAGGTTACGCGCGTACCACATCCGTTGCAAAGGGCTGTCTGTTCCGCCCCGTTGGCACATTCCCCATCCTCTGTCGCACATTCCATAGCTACCTGATAATCCTCTTTGGCCGTTAATTCTTCACAACTGGGATAATTCTTATTTAATTTATCACATTCGTCCCCATCACAACACAAGCGCCCATCTGCGTAAGACGGCATCTTTAAATTATAACTATAATTCCCTTTACTGCTAGCTAACATACCCGTAGATTCTAATTCATAGTGAAAATTCGCCGTTGTCTCCTGCGGGATAATTTCCGATAACTTGGCTATATTCCCTATGTAAGGTTTATCTAACGCACAACGTTTCTCCTGCTCCATACGCACGGCAGCCATTACTTCTTCCGCTTCCATCGTCTTGCGCGTTTCCATTATCTTGTTAAATTTAGGTAACACCACCGCGGCCAATACCCCAACAACCACTACCACTACTAATAATTCCGTCAGGGCAAACGCTTGCTTTTTCCGTTGCTTCATACGTTCTCCTTATTGGATATAAATGACTATTTCTTATTTAAACGCCTTTATAAGCGTTTTAATAACAGGGGATACATCTCCCCTCTTCCAATATAGAAAAATTTTACCAAAAAAAAACGACAAGTCAAGCGGGTTCTGAAAAACATAAAGAAACCCCGGGGTTATACCCGGGGTCTTTGCATTGCTAAACATCTTCTTTTTTACACGGCATCAAAACCAGCTTGCAAGGCTTTTTTATTCAGTTCCAGCATTTCCGGCTTAGCGCGTTTATATACTTTCTTCATCGCGTCGGCTACACTTCCCAAACTAACCGCCTCGGTCAGTTTCACAAAAGCACCCAGTGCCACCAAATTAGCAATACGGTCCATGCCTACTTTTTGGGCAATTTCGTTGCACGGCACGCAAACTGTTCTAATATCGGTGCGTGTCGGGCGCGAGTTAATAAGCGAACTATTTAAAATTAAGAGTCCTCCTTTTTTAAGTAGCGGCTCAAATTTAGGAAGTGACGGTTCGTTCATTACAATCACCGTTTCCGGGGCCGACACAATCGGCGTGTATACTTCTCCGTCCGTTACCACCACGGAACAGTTGGCCGTACCCCCGCGCATTTCCGGCCCATATGACGGAAGCCAGCTAGCGTTCTTTTTATCTTCCACACCCGCTTGCGCCAGCAAAATTCCGGCAGAAACAACCCCTTGGCCTCCAAAACCTGCAATACGAATTCCTTGATACATATTACTTGCCCCCCTCATCTTTAAAAACACCCAGCGGATATTGCGGCATCATTTTGGTGCGCACAAATTCCAGTGCTTGTTCTACGCTGGCGTGCCAGTTGGTCGGGCATTGGGATAAAACTTCTACCATGGAAAACCCAACTCCGTTGACTTGGTTTTCAAATGCTTTTTTGATGCATTGTTTGGCTTTTAATACGTTTTGCGGTGTATCCACGGCTACGCGCGCTAAGTATTTACTACCGGTAATTTGCGAAAGCATTTCGCACATATTAATCGGCCAACCCTGCAACTTCGGGTCGCGCCCTTTGGGAGCGGTAGTGGCTACTTGGCCCACAAGCGTCGTCGGCGCCATTTGGCCGCCGGTCATGCCGTAGATCGCGTTGTTAATGAAAATAACCGTAATGTTTTCACTGCGCACCGCGGCATGTACAATTTCGGCCATCCCGATAGAGGCCAAATCGCCGTCCCCTTGATAGGAAAAAACAATCGCTTGCGGTTTGGAGCGTTTGATGCCGGTGGCAATGGCCGGGCCCCGGCCGTGCGCACCTTGTACACAATCGCACGCAAAGTACGAATCGGCAAATACGGCACAACCTACCGGGGCTACGCCGATTACACGATCTGCAATTTTTAATTCCTCAAAGGTTTCTGCCAACAAACGGTGCACAATTCCATGGCCACAGCCCGGGCAATAGTGCATAGGAACATCTGTTAAACTGGCTGGTTTTTTAGCTAAAATCGTGCTCATTTGGTCTCCCCCTTACGGTCTCCTTGCACGCCGAGCGACAAATCACGTTTGCATTCGTAAGTAAAGCCTTTGGCATGTTCTTGCAAATCAAACAGGCCTTCTTTGCCGCCGTTTAGGCAAGAACGCACGCCGGTCAAAATGGCAGCACCATCCGGTTGACCGCCGGCCGGGTACGCCTGTAAATAGATGGGTGTTTTATCACCAACAGCTAATTTAACATCTTGCACCAGTTGCCCTAAACTTTGTTCCACCGTTAAAATCGCTTTTACATTTTTGGCTAGTTCCGCTAAGCGTTTGCTTGGGAACGGCCACAAGGTAATCGGGCGGAATAAGCCCACCTTTAAACCTTCTTCTTTGGCCCGGTTGACCGCTTCCAAACACGCACGGGAAGATAATCCATACGCCACTAGAAGGACATCACAATCTTCGGCGTTGCGTTCTTCATAGCGCGCTTCGGTTTTTTCAATAAGGCCATAGCGTTTAGCACGTTCTACCACGTCGGCAATCAAGTTGTCGCCTTTGTAGGAAAATACGTTATTTTTAGCGCGGCCGTTTTTGTTAATATCCACAGCCCAATCAAATTTACCGAGTTTATTAGGGTCGATGGGATCAAAATTAAACGCCATGCTTTCCATCATCTGCCCCAAAATACCATCCGCTAAAATCATACAAGGCATCCGGTATTTTTCAGCCAAATCAAAACCGAGCTTGGGGAAATTGCCGAGTTCCTCTACCGAGTTCGGCGCCAGAACAATGACGTGATAATCGCCATTACCGCCGCCACGTGTGGCCTGAAAATAATCCCCTTGTGCCCCGCCGATACTGCCTAGTCCCGGCCCGCCACGCATCACGTTGACAATCAAGCACGGTAAATCGGCACTGGCTAGATAGGTAATCCCTTCCTGCTTCAAACTAATCCCCGGAGAGGAGGAAGAAGTCATACTGCGCGTTCCGGTGGCGGCTGCACCATAAACCATATTAATAGCAGCCACTTCGCTTTCGGCCTGCACAAAAGCACCGCCGGCATCCGCCATATACGCAGCCATATATTCCGGCACTTCGTTTTGCGGTGTAATTGGATACCCCGCAAAAAAACGAGCTCCGGCGCGAATAGCGCCTTCAGCAAGAGCCTCGTTTCCTTTTCGTAATGTCTTTTCGGTCATAATAAAAAATTCCTGTTAGTCTTTTAATACCGTGATCGCCACATCCGGGCATATCACATAACACATTTTACAGCCAATGCAATCCTGCGGACGTTCTTGGACCGCGGGGAAATACCCTTTCTTACTAATAGTTTTAGATTTACCTAAACATTTTTTAGGACAGGCATTGACGCATAAATAACACGCTTTGCAGCGATTATCATCCACTTCAATTCTTGGCATAAGTCTCCTGGGACCGGGGGGACATAGTCCGGTCATACCCTATTATAGAGTATATGTCTTTTGGAAGCAGGGTGCAATAATCCTTTGGGTTATAGTAAAATAGAATTTATGAATTATGATTTGTTATTAAAGCAGTTGCAAGCGTTACTAAGCAGCGAAAAAGATTTCCTGGCCAACTTGGCTAATTTTTCGGCTTTTGTTTTTCACGAACTTCCCCAACTCAATTGGGCCGGGTTTTACCGGGTAGAAAACGAAGAACTTATCTTGGGGCCTTTCCAAGGGAAAGTGGCCTGTACGCGGTTGAAAAAAGGGAAAGGAGTTTGCTGGGCAGCTGCCGAAAAAGGCCAAACGGTGCTTGTTCCCGATGTACATCAATTTCCGGGACATATCGCTTGCGACGCGACTTCCCGAAGTGAAATTGTTGTCCCCATTTTCATACAAAACAAGTTATGGGGCGTACTCGATATTGACTCTCCCATCAAAAATCGCTTTACTACACAGGACCAAATTTTTTTACAACAGGCTGTGGAAATTTTGCTCATACAAACGCACTTTCCCCCAACGCTGTCTGAAACAGATTTGCACGACAAATAAAAATTTGATACTATAATAGAGTAGTGCCGAGGTAGCTCAGTGGTAGAGCACTGGTCTGAAAAACCAGGTGTCGACAGTTCGATCCTGTCCCTCGGCACCATTTATTTGTATTTTTCAATACACGCTTATTAAAGCGTGTTTTTTTTGTTGGAATTTTTCTATGTCCAACCAATTTCTAAACATAAAAAACTACCCTGCCAAAAGCAGGGTAGTTTTGAAATGCAATTGATTCCAATCCAACAATTAACGTTTGGAGAACTGGAAGCGTTTGCGCGCACCGGGTTGACCGGGTTTCTTTCTTTCCACCATACGGG
>CAMZDW010000030.1 GCA_947305555.1 uncultured Elusimicrobium sp. | reverse complement strand
GGTTACAACTCGGTTTAGTAAACATTGCTAAAAACGGTTGGTTGCCTGTGATGGTACTGGTTAACGGAAGATTTTAATTGCGTTGATTGGACAGTAAAAAAAGGCCCCTTGGAAAACCCAAGGGGCCTTTTTCACATAATGCTTCTATATTGCCGTCTTTTTATCCATATCGCACGAATCAAAACCGCAAAGCTTCTTGCATAATTTTTTACCAAAAGCACTCTCAGACCAACAACGGAACCGATCGTTTGTATCAAATATGAATGCGTAGGAATTATTGGCTCCGGAGTCTAAGTTTTCAATACCCCGTTTTTTTAGGGTATATTACCCAACCACCATACCGACGCTAAAATACCGATAATGAGTACTACTACAAGTAATTCTATTAAGGTAAATCCTTTTTTTATACGCGTTCTTTTTTAACATACGTATCCCTCCACTTAAATTAAACTATAGTTAAAAATTAGCAAAAAAAAATCGGTCAAGACTTTTCTTCATACGCTCCTTTGTTTACCGTAAATTGTTATCCGCGGCATTTTATGCTATAATGTCCATAGGTGAAACTGAGCAAGAACACGCAACCAGTTGTAAATTCAAGTGTATCTTGACGTCACCCAGGCAACCGCCACCGAGGGTTCCTCACCCTTAATTTAGGCGCGCGCCACAGGAGAAAACAATGAGTAATGTATCAATGAAAGCCATGCTGGAAGCCGGTGTGCACTTTGGTCACCAAACTTCTCGCTGGAACCCGAAAATGGGACGTTTTATCTTCGGAGAAAGAAACGGCGTCCATATCTTAGACTTACAAAAAACCGCTAAAGAACTGAAAAAAGCCTGTGCTTTTATTAAAGAAGAAAGCAAAAAAGGCGCTAAATTTTTGTTCGTCGGTACCAAAAAACAAGCCCAAGAAGCTATCCAAACCGAAGCCGCTCGCTGCGGTGCTTACTGCATCCACGAAAAATGGCTCGGCGGAACGTTGACCAACTTCCAAACCGTTAAAAAATCCGTTGAACGGATGAATGAACTGGAAAAATGGGAAGCTTCCGGCGTGTTTAAAGCAATTTCTAAAAAAGAAGCCAGCCGCTTGACCAAAGAACTCGTTCGCTTACAAAAATTACTGGGCGGCATCCGCGATATGAAAGTACTTCCGGATGTGGTCTTTGTGATTGACCCGGTAGATACCGCCGGTGCCGTACGCGAATCGTACACCTTAGGAATCCCGGTCGTAGCCGTTTGTGACACCAACGCCGATCCGGACATGATCACCGTTCCGGTACCCGGTAACGATGATGCGGCTCGCTCTATTAAATTATTCTGTGCCGCCATTGCGGACTCTATTTTAGAAGGCCGCGCCGAAGCCAATCCGGCTCCTGCCGCAACGGAAGATACACCGGTTGAAAACCCGGTAATGGCTCAAGCGTTTGAATCCGCTATGTTAGCCGCCGAAAAAGAAGAAGCCGCTGCTGAAGAAGAAGTGGTCGTGGAAGAAGTAGTAGAAGAAGAAGCAGCTCCCGCCGCCGAGGAAGTAAAAGAAGAAGCCTCTGCCAAGGAAGAAAAACCGGCTGCCAAAAAAACGACTGCTAAAAAGACAACCGCTAAAAAAACCACGGCTGCCAAAAAAACCACCGCTAAAAAAACCACTACTAAAGCTAAAAAAGCTGAAGTAAAAGAGGAAGCGGCTAAATAAGTCTTTGTGAAAGTTCCCGGGTTTCCGGGAACTTTCCTACGATTTAATCTTGTTTATAGAGGAGAAAACATCCCATGTCTTTAATGGACGATATTAAAACCTTAAGAGAAAAAACCGGCGCCGGTATGATGGACTGCAAAAAAGCGCTGGCCGAAAGCAATAACGATATGGAACAAGCCGTCGTTTACTTGCGCAAAAAAGGTTTAGCCGCTATGGCTAAACGCGCTGACCGCGCCACCAAAGAAGGCCGCGTAGCCGTCAAAACGAGCGGTGATAAAGTAGCTATGGCTTATGTGGGTTGCGAAACCGACTTTGTAGCCAAAACCGATGCGTTTATTCAACTCGCCGAAGATTTGACTCAATATGTACTGGAACACCCCGGCTTGGATTATAACAACGACGAATACATCAAAGGCCAAATTACGGAAAAAGCTCCGAAATTTGGTGAAAACACCACCTTCAAAGGCGGTTACAACTGGACGCCTGCCACCAACGCAGTATTATCCTATTATGTACACTCGGATAATAAAAAAGCTTCTATTTTGGAACTTTCCTATACCGGTAACGCGGACGTTAACGCGGTAAAAGAAATCGCCCGCGGGCTTGCTATGCACACCGTCGGTATGCAAAGCAGCTGGGTAGATGCCAAAGACATTCCGCAAGAAGTCATTGATAAAGAACTCGACATCTACAAAACCCAAGCGTTAAACGAAGGCAAACCGGAAGCCGCTATTGAAAAGATGCTTCCCGGCAAAGTCAAAAAGTTTGCCAAAGAAAACTGCCTCTTGGAACAACCGACCATCAAAGACAACAAAAAAACCGTTGCCGATTACTTGGCCGAAGAATCCAAACGCTTAGGCACCGAACTTAAAGTAGTACGCTTTGTACGCTTCTAATAGAGAGCCCCTCGAAAGAGGGGCTTTTTTTTAAGTAGGTGTTAAAGTCTGGGCACCTGTTTAAGAAAAAGTCTTTCTTTTGTGCTACAATAATAAAAATATTGGAAGGAGAAAAATTATGAAACCCTGCTGCCAAACTGAGAAGAAAAAACGAATTTTACTTAAACTTTCCGGCGAAGCGTTAAGCACCGAAGGACATCGCGGCATTAATCCGCAATCGCTAAAAGAAATCGCGGTAGAAATTGCGGAAGCATATAAAAAATCAAATTGTGAATTAACAATCGTCATTGGCGGCGGAAATATTTGGCGTGGCGTACGCGACGGAGGCGGTGTGATTGACCGCGTCAACTCCGATAGTATGGGCATGCTCGCTACCGTCATTAATGCTATTGCGCTACAATCTGCTATTGAAGAAGCCGGCGTGCCGACGCGCGTTTTGACTTCTGTGAACATTTATCAATTAGCTGAACCGTTTGTGCGCCGCAAAGCCTTGCGGCACTTGGAAAAAGGACGCATTGTCATTTTTGCAGGCGGAACGGGGAACCCTTTCTTTACTACCGACAGTGCTGCGGCTTTGCGCGCCAGCGAAATCAATGCCGACGTACTTTTAAAAGCCACGCAAGTAGATGGTGTGTATGATAGCGATCCGAAAAAAAACCCATCCGCTAAATTGATTGGCAAAATTTCCTATGCCGAAGCCATCGAAAAGCGCTTACAATTTATGGACACCGCCGCGCTGGCGCTGTGCATGGAAAAACAACTGCCCCTGCAGGTATTTAATTTGCATAAAAAAGGCAATATAGAAAAAGCCCTTTGCGGTGAGGAAATCGGTACCTTCATTTACTAATTATCTTAAAAAGATATGAAAACAGATTATATCTTAGCAGGATTATTGCTTATTTTGCTAGGCGCTTTTGCCGCGCTGCTCTTTTTGTTGTTCCACAGACCGGCGGCCTTAAAACCGGCACATTCCCAAACGGCACGCCCGGCACAACAAACGGTCGCAGCGGCACCCGTTCCGCCCAAACCCGCTTCGCAAGAGGAGCTTATCGCCGCCGAACAAGCCGAGCTGACGCCCTTGTTTGGCGAAGAACACGCCGCCACGCTGGCCAAGCTGGATGCTAACCTGACCGCGCGCGCAGCGGTGGGAATAATGGGGCAGCAATACATTGAATACAAGTACCTTTCGCTCAAAGAAACCGACGAGGCCGCCGCTAACCAAGCTGTGAAAACCGACCTGGATGCGTTCCATGCTATCCTGCAAAAGCACGCCGCTATCCGGCAGGAAAACTATAAAAAAGAACAAGAATATACGGCTTACTTAACCAAACAATGGCATGCCACCTTGCCACTTTATAAAAAAAACCTGACGTTTAAAGGACCCGACGGCGAAGAACCTGCCCAACACAGCGAAACAGACTGTCCCCCCACGTTGCAAGGGTACCAAATCAAAGGGCTGGTCTGCCTCGAGTATCGCTACCCCAACGGCGCCAAAAGTATTTTTTATTTCCAACGGAATTTTTTACGCGGACGGGATGACTTCCGGCCGGATGAAACCGTCCGGGCGCGGCGCCTCTTTTTCCCGGTTCCTTCCTACACATTTCGCGCCCGCCCCGAAGAAACCCTGGCGGCACGCGGAATGGTTTATGTAGAAGAATTGTACGACCAGGAACACGCCCTGCCGCATACCGTCAGCTTTTACGCACCCGACGGTACCGTGCAGGAAACGGTCTTGCGCGATTTCCAAAAAAACCGCGAACAGCACCCGGCGTACGATATGAATTGGCAACACCGCTTGTCCTCTTATCATACCATCAATACGGCCGACGGCACCGTGGCACATCATCACACAAGTATCGGTATCCGCTTAGACAAAAACGACCGGGACCCCGCCGCCACGCAAGGAACGTATGAACGCTCCGTTTCGCACAACGGCAAACGCGAGTTGACCCGCGGCACGTGGCAGGCCAAAGAAGATAACACAATCGTGTTAGACAGCGGAAAAACGTTTGCCCCGGCGGACCAATTACCGCGCTCCAGATCTTATTGCGAAATCTATCCGGCAGGTTGCAAGAAAAAGTTATAATAAATCCAAACAAATCTTAGTATTTTGCTTCTTCTTGCACAAGAAGGGCAACATTGAAAAAGCGTTATGCGGCGAAAAAATCGGCACAGTGATTTTGATTTAAGAGGATCGAATGGACTTAACAACTTATAAAAAAATACTTGAGCAAGATCAAATCATTGAATTTTTTCTAAAAAAGAAAAAAATTATTCCCCTTACTGTAATATATATTGGAATATCTTTACTAGGGATTGCCTGCCTTTGTCTTGGTTCATCTTTGTCCAACAAATTAGTTGGCTTAATGATGTTCCTTATCGGGTTGGGAGTTGTTTTACCAAGATTATATATTTTGAAACATCCCGAACCTTACGTATTTGCCGTCGACAAAACGGGGTTTTATCTTTATGATATTCCCTATTGTTCCCAACAAATAAAAGGGTTTCACAGCGTTTTTATTCCCTGGTCAGCGATTTTACATTTGCAATTTAATACCCGTGGCCGTGATGTACCAGTTGTTACGTTTCTAACCATCTCAGAAATATATGAAACACTTCAACAGCACACAAATCAAATACGGCGCAACACTATGCTTGACCGATTGGGAATACACGTCTATAGCTATCACGAAGATTTGATTTTAATATCTTTGGCCGATTTGGATATATCTTTGCAAGATATTCAAACCTTGCTACAAGATCTACACAAGTCAACTACTCAACCAAAATAATTGCTATAATAAATTAAATTTACACCAAAGAGGAACTTATGGAAGCTATTACCGCTTTACTCAGCAAAACAAAAACAAACATGGCTGAACACATCGCTCGGTTGGAACGCGACTTATCCACCATCCGCACCGGACGCGCCAGTGCCGGACTGTTGGAAAACATCCGCGTAGATTATTACGGCACGCCGACTCCCATCAAACAGATGGCAATGATTAACATTTTAGACGCCAAAACCTTGGAAGTGCAACCGTGGGATATTTCCTCCTTAAAAGATATTGACACGGCTCTCCAGAAAGCCGATCTTGGCGCCAGCCCGGTTAACGACGGAAAAGTCATCCGCATTACGCTTCCGTCCATGACCGAAGACCGCCGTAAACAATTAGCGAAAAATATTTCCAAAATGAGCGAAGACTTTAAAGTATCTGTTCGTAACGAACGCCGCGACGTATTGGAAAAATTGAAAAAAGCCCAAAAGGCCGGCGAAATTACCGAAGATGATTTAAAACGCTATGAAGGTGACGTGCAAAAAGCAACCGATGCCTCCATTGCTCAAATTGAACAAGTCATCAAGAAAAAAGAAGACGAAATCATGAAAATCTAATCTTCGTTCTCTTTTGCAATTTAAAACACCCGGCAATCACCGGGTGTTTTTGTTCAATGGGTTTAAAAAAGCTAAAATATATTTATGCAGCAAAATAAAATTCCTCAACACGTTGCTATTATCATGGACGGAAACGGACGCTGGGCCAAACAGAAACACTTGCCCCGGTTAGCCGGGCATAATGCTGGCGCACGTGCCGTGGAACGCACGCTCAAAGCCGCCCAAAAAGCAGGTGTTAAGTTCTTAACTTTATACGCATTCTCTACCGAAAACTGGTCCCGCCCCAAAGAGGAAATTGACGGGCTGATGAAATTACTCTGTCAAACATTAGAAAAATATACTAAAGATGCCGTTAAAAATAATATCCGGCTTTGGATTAGCGGAGAACGAGAACCCCTCTCACCAGCCGTCCTGCAGCAAACAGATCAGGCCGTTAAAGCTACTTCCCAAAATACCGGCCTTACACTCAATTTAGCACTTAATTACGGGGCGCAACAAGAAATTGTCCACGCAGTCAACGCATTGGTAGCTACGGGGAAGAAATCCTTTTCCCCTCAAGATATTCAAGCCCATTTGTATCATCCGGATTTACCGAACCCGGAACTGATTATTCGCACTTCCGGGGAAGAACGGCTTTCCAACTTTCTACTTTGGCAAGCGGCCTACAGTGAATTTTATTTTACGCCCGTGTTATGGCCTGATTTTGATGAGGCCGAATTTAATAAAGCATTGCAATCTTACCAAAACCGCAAACGCCGCTTTGGAGGAATTTAATGACTACTCCCCCCCAACTGCGTGCCAAAGAACTACTCGCGCGAATTCGCCAATTATCCTCGGAAACTTTCAAAAAGCAAATGAAAAGTCGTTTCGGAATCAATACCGAGTATGCAGTTGGTACGCCGGTTACGCAGCTACGCAAACTGGCTAAAACAATTTCCCGACCTGACCCGGAGCTTGCCCAAGCCTTGTGGGCCAGTGGAATCCACGAAGCGCGGATATTGGCTTCCATGTTAGAAGATCCTTTAAAAATAACACGGACACAATTAGATAAATGGGTGGCTGATTTAAATTCGTGGGACATTTGTGATCTTTGCGCCTGTAACCTGTTTTCCAAGGTAAAAAATCCACTCGTATTGGCTGAAAAATGGATCAAAAAAGAGGCTGAGTTTACGCGCCGAGCCGGTTTTGCCACTTTATGCTTTTTAGCATCTCCGCGCGCAAAAACCAAAAACGAAGATTTAATTAAACTCCTGCCGCTTGTTAAAATTCACGCAGCAGATGAACGCCCCATGGTTTTTAAAGCCGTCAACTGGGCCCTACGTAGTATCGGCAAAAAAAATGCACAATTAACCCCTTACGCAGTGGCTTGTGCCTATGAAATTCTGGACCTGTACGAGACAAACAAAACGGCCCGTTGGGTGGCCAATAATGCCTTGTGGGAATTGCACCATCCGAAAATCAAATCTATGATTGCCCGGCGCAGCTAAAACAACTTCTCATATTCTTCGCGCACGCGCGTAGGCAAATATAGTAAAATAGAAATATGTTATTACCAAGAATTTTAACCGCCCTTGTAGGGATTCCCGTTATTTTAACCGCCATTCACTTTGGCGGCGTGGTGTACATGGTTTTTATTGCCTGTGTCATCTTGCTTTGCCTCTATGAGTATGGCCTTATTTTACTCGCTGGTAAAAAGCCCGTTCACCGTATTAGTTTGATGATTTTTGGGTTACTCATGGCCCTCGTTGCCCTGTTAGGCCGGGCCCCCATTCCTAATTTGGAACTTCCCAACAATCTGTATCCCTTTTCAATTAGCGTAGTGATTTTTGGCGTATTATTTGTAGAGGTCATTACCCCCAAACGTTCGTGGGAGCGCGTCTGCAATACATTCACGGGAATTTTTCTAATTCCGTGGGCGCTGGCGCATATGATCAACATCCGCGATATCGCCACATACGGGGAGTATTTAACACTTTTTATGATTATCACCGTCTGGGTTAGCGATACAGGAGCCTACTTTTCCGGTCGTTTTTTAGGGCGGCATAAACTCAATAAAGAAGTCAGCCCGAAAAAAACATGGGAAGGATCACTGGGCGGCACACTGCTAGCAGTGGGCGCGGCCGCTTTAATGCAGCATCTATTCTTGTCGACGTGCTTCTCTATTAAGATTGCTCTGTTGCTAGGCTTATTAATCGCTGTGGTAGGGCAAGTATCCGATTTAGCAGAATCCATCATTAAACGTTCTACCGGAGTTAAGGATTCTTCTAACTTACTTCCCGGACACGGCGGTTTTTTAGATCGTTTTGATTCGTATCTTTTGCTTGCGCCGTTATTTTATTATGTTCTTTTATACGTACTAAAAATCCAATGACAAAACATATCGTAATTTTAGGTTCTACTGGTTCTATCGGAACCTCTTCTTTAGACGTAATCGCCCGACTAGGTGCAGGATATCAAGTGTTGGCTTTGTCGGCTAATAACAACACGGATTTATTCTTAAAACAAATTTACACGTTTAAACCAAAATTCGCCGCGGTTTTAAATCCAGTCAGCTACGAAAAAATTAAGGACCAAATTCCTCCCTCCACACGTTTATTACCGCCGGAAATTGATAGCCTATGTTTTATGGCTTCTTTACCGACCGCCAATTTAGTGATTAATGGGGTAGTGGGTGCCGTGGGTTTTCAGCCGCTGGTAGCGGCTATCAAAGCTGGGAAAACTATCGCTCTTGCCAATAAAGAACCGATGGTTATGGCCGGAAAAACACTCATGAAAGAATGTGACCGCTGGGAAGCCGCCATCTTACCGGTGGACAGTGAACCTTCGGCTATCTTTCAATGTTTGGCCGGGTTAGCGAATGAACACACTTACCCTAAAATTTCAAAAGATATTTCTAAAATATTTTTGACAGCTTCCGGTGGTCCGTTTGCCAAACGAAAGGGAGCTTTATCAACGGTTACTCCGGGAGAGGCGTTGAACCATCCTCGTTGGCGAATGGGTAAAAAAATTACGATAGACTCAGCAACTTTAATGAACAAGGGTTTTGAGTCCATTGAAATTATGAATTTATTTAATCTGCCGGAAGAAAAAGTGCAGATTGTCATTCATCCGCAGTCCATTATGCATTCGGCAGTTGAGTTTCACGACGGCGCAATTCTGGCACAAATGGGCGAGCCGGACATGCGTGTCCCCATTCAATATGCAATTACGTATCCGGACCGCAAACCGGGCCCCGTTAAAAAATTAAATTTGTTTGAAGCTGCCAAATTGGAATTTTTTGAGCCGGATTTTACCCGTTTTCCTTGTTTAGATTTAGCATTAGCGGCCGCACGTAACGGGGGCGTGTTACCGGCTGTGTTAAGCGCGGCAGATGAAATTGCGGTAGCCGCATTCTTAAATGAGCAAATTAAATTTACGGATATTCCAAAACTAATTTACACCGTCTTAAAAGCGGCCCCACAACAGCCGGGCATTGCTACCCTAAACCAAGCGTTAGAAGCAGACCGCTGGGCACGGGAAGCCGCCCAAGTATGCTTGAATGAGAAAGCATATAAAAAGGCCTTTATTTAGGAGAAATTATGTTACTTTCTATTATTGCTGTAATCGTGGTATTAAGTCCGATTGTGATCATACATGAATTTGGACATTATATTGCTTGCCGTTTAACCGGGATTCGCGTCAATGAATTTTCGTTTGGATTTGGCAAAATCTTGTGGCATAAAAAAGTAGGCGATACTGACTATCAAATCCGTGCCATTCCCTTTGGCGGTTTTGTAGAACCGGCCGGTCCCATGTTCCATCCGCAAGATGCAACCGAACCCCCGAAACCTTATGAATTTGCCGCCAAAAAATGGTATGCCAAATTTTTTATGGTTGTAAACGGAGCGTTATTTAATTATTTGCTGGCAGCAATCATCTTCGGTGTTTTGATTTATATCCAGGGCCGTCCTGAAGTGGATCCGGTCAAAATTCCGGCTGTGGTGGGAAGCGTGGCCGAAGGATATCCTGCAGAGCAAATTGACCTAAAATCCGGGGACGTAATTACTGGTGTTAATGGTACAACTGTTTCCAACTGGAAAGAACTAACGGACCTTTTGGCTGAGCGACAAGGGGATTTACAAATCACCTACACGCGTAACGGCGACACCTTGTCTGCCATCGTGCCGGAAGGCTCTTTCAAAGAAACAGAACCCAAAGTGCTCGGCGTTACCGTAGAAATGGTTTTCAAACCGGTAGCTTGGTGGAAAGCGGCCGGGCTCGGCTTTTACCAGTGCTATTACTGGACGAAATTTTCGCTCGTTTCTTTGGCACAAAGTTTTCAAAAAAAGAAAGCGCCCGAACTTGCCGGACCTATCGGCATTGTGAATATTATTCATAAAGTCGCCCATCAAGGATTATTAGATTTCGTATTTTTAATTGCGATGCTTTCCGTAGCGGTAGGGATGTTTAACTTGTTCCCGATTCCGATTTTAGACGGTGGTTATGCGCTTGTTTACTTATGGGAAGGCTTAACCCATAAATTACCAACGGAAAAAACCCTTAATGTCGCAGTAAATTGCGGTTTGTATTTGCTCATTTTGCTGGTGGTATATGCTTCGTACTCTGACATTAAACGTATTTTCTTTCCACCGAAAGCTGCCGTTGTAGAAGCACAATCTTCCGCCGAACAGAGCTCGCAGGAGTCCAATCATGTACAAGACTAGAGAAGTAAAAGTAGGCCCTTTTACCTTGGGAACCGGTCACCCGGTACGCGTGCAAAGCATGTGTAATACCGACACACGAAATGCCGTTGCTACCGCTGCTCAAATTAATGTATTAGAGAACGCCGGCTGTGAAATTAATCGCGTGGCCGTGCCGGATATGCAAGCCGCCCAAGCGTTGGGAGAAATTAAAAAAAGGATTCATTCCCCCCTCGTAGCAGATATTCATTTTGATTATAAACTCGCCCTGGAAGCCATTAAACAAGGCGTAGACAAAGTACGTATCAACCCCGGCAACATTGGCGCGGTAGAAAACACGAAGGCCGTTGTCCAAGCTGCCAAAGATAACGGTGTAGCGATTCGCATCGGGGTCAACGCGGGCAGCGTTAAGTACCTAAAAAGTGTACAAGGCCGCATGGAACTTTCCGACGAAAAATGGGCCGAAGTTATGGTGGGCGAAGCCCTAGAACAAGCCAATATTTTGGAACAACTTAATTTCAAGGATGTAGTCGTTTCTCTTAAGTCTGACAATTTCCGCCGCACGGTACTGGCTAACGAACTATTTGCCAAACAAAGCGATATTCCGCTGCACTTGGGGCTGACCGAAGCCGGTAGTTTTTTAAGCGGCACCGTCAAAAGTTCGGTAGCGCTCGGCACATTACTTCAACAGGGGATTGGCGCCACGATTCGCGTTTCTTTGACGGAAGACCCCCGCATGCAAGTACGTACTGCGTATGAAATTTTAAAAGCACTCGGGCTTCGTCAATATGGGCCGAACTTGATTTCCTGCCCTACGTGCGGACGCACGCAAGTAGATGTAACGGGAACAGTACATGCTTTAGAAGAAAAAATTTATAGCAACAAAGAACTCCTGGCCAAGGCCACCGGGCTTAAAATTGCCGTGATGGGATGTATTGTCAACGGTCCCGGGGAAGCGCGTGATGCCGACTTTGGTATCGCCGGAGGGAAAGGCGAAGGATTATATTTTGAACATGGCCAAACTATGTTCAAACTTCCCCAAGAAAAATGGGTAGATTTTTTAATTGATAAAATAAAAACTTGGAAGAAAGAAGGATAATATGAAACTATCAAATTACTATATACCAACGTTAAAAGAAGCACCGAAAGATGCTGATACACTCTCGGCAAAATTAATGATTCGCGCCGGGTTAATTCGCAAGTTGGCCAGCGGGCTCTATGAATGGTTACCGTTAGGCTTACGCGTACTCAAAAAAGTAGAAAACATTGTGCGCGAAGAAATGGATAGAGCCGGTGCGTGCGAAGTATGGCTGCCCGTTGTCCAACCTAAAGAACTTTGGGAAGAAAGCGGCCGCTGGAAGTATTACGGAAAGGAACTCTTGCGCTTTGCAGACCGAAAAGAAGCTGATTTTTGTCTAGCACCTACCGCCGAAGAAGTAATGACCGACCTGGTCCGCAAAGACACTTCTTCTTACAAACAATTGCCCTTCTGTTTGTACCAATTCGGTACCAAATTCCGCGATGAAATCCGCCCTCGTTTTGGCGTGATGCGTGCGCGCGAATTTTATATGAAGGATGCCTACTCTTTTGCCGCTACCGATGAAGATGCTTCCGCCTGGTATCAAAAAATGTATGATGCGTATCAACGCATTTTCACACGCTGTGGTTTTGAATTTAAGGCAGTAGAAGCTGACACCGGCTCGATTGGCGGGAACTTTTCGCACGAGTTTATGGTATTAGCCGACACCGGGGAAGATGCTATTGCCAACTGTCCCGCCTGCGGCTATGCGGCCAATACCGAAAAGGCTGAAGTCCTACCGCCGGAAGCTATTACGATTAATGCCTCCGACTTAAAACCCATGATGCTTAAAGACACGCCCGGAGCTTATACGGTGGAAGACGTAGCTAAAATGCTGCAAGTATCCCCTGAAAAGCTAATTAAACTTCTTCTTTTTACCGCTGATGGAAAACCGGTTGTGGCCCTCATGCGCGGAGATCATGAACTTAATGAGTTTAAATTAAAAGCGCTGCTAAAATGTACGGAACTGGAAAAAGCCAGTGAGGAACTATATATGAAAGTTACCGGCTCCTCTGTAGGTTTTGCCGGGCCCCAAGGATTAAAAGAAAAAAATCCAGGGCTTCAAATTTTTGCAGATTACAATGTACAAAATATCATGAACGGGGTCTGCGGCGGTAACGAAAAAGACAAACACATGATAAACGTAACCCCCATGCGTGACATTAGCGTAGACCGCTATGCCGATTTAAAAATTGCCTCTCCCGGTGATAAATGCGCTCGTTGCGGCAAAGAATTTACCTTCACACGGGGCATTGAAGCCGGTCACGTATTCAAGCTGGGTACCAAATATTCCCAGGCGATGCACGCTACGTTTTTAGATGAAAAGCAAATGGCCAAACCCTTCATCATGGGATGTTATGGAATTGGTATTAGCCGTGTAGTTGCAGCCGCTATTGAACAATCCCATGACGAAAGTGGCATCATTTGGCCAGCCCCGTTAGCACCATTTGATGTAGCCTTAGTGGCCATTGACTACGACACAAACAGCGAAGTAAAAAAATACGCTGATGAAATCTGTGCTACTTTAGAGGCAAAAGGTCTATCGGTCCTATTGGATGACCGGGATGAACGCCCCGGTGTGAAGTTTAAAGATATGGATCTAATCGGGCTACCGCACCGCTTGGTTATTAGCACACGTACCGTCAAAGACCGCCAGTGCGAGTACAAAAAACGTTCAGAAAAAGAAGCCATTCGCTGGGATTTAAGCGAAGCGGTAGTGAAACTGCTTGATGTCGTTAGGAAATAATCAATATACTTACACAAAAAACCCCGGGACTAAATTCCCGGGGTTCCTTTTTTATTTCAAGCTAATTAAAACGAAATACCTGTCCGGATTCCGTACTCACGCGTGTTATTCACCGGTGAACGAGTACAACCACCATCCGGGACGCCCCCCAATTCGTACCAAGATTTACTTGATCGTTGAACTTGCCAGTAGCGCCAGAACGGCTCCACAAACACTCCAATCGAACCGAAATCAAGCTCTGCTTTCGCCGAAAAACGCACCCCATAGCCTTGGTTCAATGAAACAGAAAGGTTATCGGAATTATTAAAGTAATCGGGGGCATGCACGTTTAAACAACCATGAATCAGCCAATCAAATTCTCCGTTGAAGGAAAGGGCGAAATTATCTCCCATATCCCAGATTAAACTTGTACCAATCGGGATATAGAAATAAGTTGCTTTAGTTTTTTTCGCATCCACATCTTCTTCGTAAGAAACACCAGCATCTACGGTGAGATATTTCCGGTCGAACGGATCATCTCCGTGACGAGATTCACGCCAACCAATTCCCAGATACGGCCGAAGTTGAAGAGGCTCAGTCATCTGAAATTTTCTACCAAATTTCAAAGCAGCTTCCATATAGCTATCTTTTACATTCGTATCGACTTTCGACCGTGTAGAATCTTCCCAATCTGTTCTTCCATCCATATAGCGGAATTCCAAAGATGCAAAAGATGGATCATTATCCGTTAAATCACCAGATAAAACACTTTGGCGCGTATACACTATATCAAACCCTTTCTTTTTGGCCGTAAGACGAGCTTTTTGATCAGTATGGGGTTCCCGATAAGTATAATCAGATCCCTCATAAGCAATCTCTAATTTATGTTTTTGGTCTCTAGCTAAAAGAGGCAAACACAAACAACAAAGCAATAACAACAAAGTTACTCTTTTCATTAAATCTTCCTCCTAATATCCTGCCAAAAAATTCTATCAAAAAAGGGCGGCTTCTTCAAGCCGCCCACTGTATTTATTAAAAACACTTTTTTAGAAACGCATTCCTACGCGAAGCATCACATTATGAAACTGCAGGTCTCTGTCTTTATGATATGGAGTTACATCCTTGTCGCTAATCCATCCATAAGTATAGCGGTATTCCAAACCAGCAAACAACCCTGCCGTAATATCATACTGCATACCTACACCCGCATACATGGAAGCACCCCATTTGTTATCGCCAAAATCCACTCCGTCGGTAACGGTTTTCATTCGGGCATTCATCATTCCAAAACCCATAGGTAGGTATACTTGGAAGCTATCCCACGGATTGAGGGTAAATTTTCCGGCCGCCGAAATATTATGGGCATAGATACCATGATAATGACGCGCATCATAAGTTTTACTACCGGGATGAAGCATCATATAATCAAGTCCCAGTGACAGGTTAGGGCAAACCTCTTTTAACATGTTAACGTCTGCCATCATCCCAATTTTGCTGTACCGATCCCCCCTATTGTCTTTGTTATACAGCATCGTGGCGCCACCAGCGATAGAAAGTTCCATCGTTTTTTCATTAGCCCGAGCTGTTTTACTGGGTTCATAATTGCTGTAGATGATGCCCTCCGTTTGCGTTTTCCCTTGGGCATTTGTCACGGTCTCCTGCGCAATACCGTAATCGGTGGTACCTTTTTTATTATGTACGTTGACATCATATACATCCGTTGTGGTAGTAGTTGTATTTACCTTTAATTTCGGCTCTCCTTTTTTCAAAGAAGCCTGATTGGCAGCTTTTGTTGCCGCTGCACTGGCCGCTGCACTGGCCGCTGCACGCTGGGTAGCTACGTGATGAGAAGCTGCTTTGGCTTGTTGCTGTATAGGTACCGTTACGTCTTCTCCGGTTACCACAACCCCATCCGGTGTCATTGTGATTGTACCCGTTCCATAAGTTACTACCCCGACTGGCTGGCCGGCAAATACCAAACTGGCTACCAACAGTAACACCAGTACGGCAATAATGCTGTGTTTTATCATTGAGTTTTCCCCCTAAGTTAAGATGCACTACCTGTTTATTGTACCGACAACCTCGCCAACGAGCAACCTGAAAAACTAATTAGAATAGGTTGACATTTCCCCCTTCAAATAAGTAGAATATAATTGTTCTAGTAAGAGCGACTTGGTTGGTAACAAGTCGCTCTTTGCTTAAAATCCGGTCAAAAGGAGGCCGAATGAAAGACCCGAAAACAATCGAACAAACGGTAGCTAAAGCGTTGGAAAACGATCAAGTGGAACTTGTAGATTTAGTGATCCAACATCAAGGTAAAAAAGCCGTTCTGCAATTTTTTGTGGATAAAGTAGGAGGAGTCACGCTGGATGATTGCGGCGAACTCACCGATAAAATTGACTCCATTTTAGAAATGGAAAACTTAATCGACGGAGCCTATATTTTAGAGGTTTCCTCCCCCGGCGTTAACCGGGTGCTTAAAAAGCCGGCCCATTTCAAACAATTCTTAACGCAACGTGTCAAAATTGTTTTAAAAGTGCCGCTGGAAGGCCGTGGATTTTTTACCGGCGTCATTGCATCGGCCGATGACGAAGGTTTCGTATTGGATGACGGTACCAATCAATATCGTTTTTCTTACGACAATATTAAAAAAGCAAACTTAGACCCAGTGCTTGAATTTTAAACCGCCTAGGTAAGGAGAATAAATAAAATGGAAGGAACAGCAAAAGATTTAATTTTAGCCTTGGAAGGCTTGGAACGGGAAAAAAATATCAAACGTGAAGATATTTTGAAAACCATCGAAGATGCACTTGTTTCCGCACTTCGCAAAAACTTAGGGAAAACTGCCCAAATCAGCGCAAAAATCGACGTAGAAAGCGGCTCTGTAAAAGCTTTTCAAACGTTAAATGTGGTAGAGCTGGTTACCAATCCCGAAACAGAAATAGACGTAAAAGACGCCAAGAATTACCTAAAAAATCCAAAAGCGGGCGACGTAGTCACCCACACCTTGGAAGTAACGGATTTCTCCCGTATTGCCGCGCAAATTGCCAAGCAAGTGCTCATTCAAAAAGTACGTGGCATTGAGCGTGATAACTTCTATAAAGAATTTAAACCGCGCGAAGGAGAAGTGATTACCGGTTCCGTACGCCGGTTCTCCGATCGGGATATCATTGTAGATTTAGGCAAAGTAGAAGCTATCTTACCGTATTGCGAACAAATCAAAAAAGAACGCTATACCACCGGTTCTCGTGTCAAAGCCATTATTGCCAAAGTACTCAATCAGACCGATTTGGCTAATGTAGGCGACGATCCTGCACTGGCACGCTATAAATCAGCTGCTTTTCGTATGGATAAAGGACAACGTGGGCCGTATGTTATTTTATCTCGTGCCAACGGAAAATTTTTAGAAGAACTTTTTAAGGTAGAAGTACCGGAAATTAACGAAGGCATTGTAGAAATTAAGCAAGTACAGCGTGATCCGGGTTTCCGCGCTAAAGTGCTCGTATCCAGTATTGATAGCAAAATCGATCCCATCGGTACCTGCGTAGGTATGCGCGGCATCCGCATTCGGGCCGTTATGAACGAACTTTCCGGAGAACGAATTGATTTAATTAACTACTCCAGCGATATCTCTACCGTTCTGATGAATTCTATTGCTCCGGCAAAAGCCAACTTCGTGAAAATTGATAGCGTAAGCGAAAAACGCGCTACCATTATTGTACCTGATGATCAGTTGGCGATTGCCATTGGTAAAGACTGGCAAAACATTAAATTGGCTTCTCGCTTAACAGGCTGGGATTTGGATGTAAAGAGTGAAAGCCAAAAGGCGAAAGAAGGCGAAGCGGCCACTGCCGCCGTGCAAGCCAGTTTAGCGGATGTAGAAGGAATTGGCCCGAAAATGGCCGAAGTGCTTCAAAAATCCGGCTTTACCAGCGCCGAACAAATTGCCGCTTTGGAACCGGAACATTTATCTACCGTCCAGGGCATTGGCGAAAAAACAGCTACCAAAATTATTGAAGGCGCAAAAAAATATGTAGCTCAAAAGCAGGAGCAAGCCAATGACAACCAAGAAAACAACTAAAGACGAAGAAAATGCTTCTAAGAAAAAAACAGCGGCTACAAAAACAGCTGTAAAAACTACTGCTAAAAAAACAGCTGTTAAAAAAACGGCTACCAAAACAGAAGCTAAAAAATCGGCCACCAAAAAAACAACTGCTAAAAAAACAGCAGCTCCGAAATCGTCGACAAAAAAAGCTCCTGCTAAAAAGGCAGCCAAAGAAATAGAAGCACCTCAACAAACTGAAAAAAAGGCCTCGGCGCC
>CAMZDW010000029.1 GCA_947305555.1 uncultured Elusimicrobium sp. | reverse complement strand
CGGCCAATTCTTATGCTATTTATTACGAGGGAAGCTCTAATATGAACTATAACGCTAAGAAAAAAACTATCCATCGCAAATATAATCAATGGGTACAAAATTTGGATTTAGCCATTCGCCGTGCAATAAATGTCGTTTCGGATGATTATGCCAAATAATATCGGTTCGTTAATTCCGCATCAGCCGCCTATGCGGCTAGTGGATGAGATTATATCGGTAGAACCGGCAGATTCCCGAGTAACGACGGTAATCGGGCCGGATTTTCTGTTTTTACGGGAAGATAATACGGTAGCACCGGAGGCCTTTTGTGAAATCATTGCCCAGAGTTTTGCCGCGTGTGAATCGAAACGGCGTGAATTGGCGGGGCTTTCTACCGAGGGTGGCGGATATTTGGTAAATATCCGTAATTTCACTGCGTTAGCTCATGCCCGAAAGGGAGATGTGTTAGTGACCCGGGTTACGCAACAGGATGACTGTTTTGGAACTCGCATTGTGCAAGGAGAAATATTTCGTGGAGAAGAAAAACTTGCCCAAGCAACCGTTTATATTTTTATGTGGGAAGGGAAAGAACCCCCCACTTCTTTATGAAAAAATACATTTTAACCGTTTTGTTTTGTGTAGGTGGCTTAGGTGGCTTTTCGCAGGAAGCTGTTTCGGTAAGTACGCCTAATCACGAGCAGGACATTATCGCTCGTTTTAGTGCAGTCAATACTCTTTCCAGTCAATTCGTGCAGGAAAAACACATGACGCTTTTGGCCGACCCCGTTATTAGTAAGGGGAAATTTTCCTTTTCTAAAAATCCGGCACAAATTCGTTGGGAATATACGGAACCTTTTCAGAACGGTTTTTTACTGACGAATGGAAAAACGTTTCGGCTGGAAAAAGGAATTAAAAAACCAGCCAAGCATAGTTTCGCGCGAAATATTGCCGCGCAGATGATGATGTGGCTTACATTTGATTTAGCAGAACTATCTAAAACGTATAACGTCGTTTATTTTGAAGGTGGTGTCCACTTTATTCCCAAAGAAAAAATTACGGTTCTGGAAAAAATTACGGTGTGGTTCTCCACCGAAAATCCGCAAGCCTTGGACCGCATACGATTGGATGAGCCCGGCGGCGATTATACGGTACTCATCTTTCAAAATCCGCAGATTAACCCCGTTTTACCCAAGGAACAATTTCAATGAAATTAATGGTGACTGCTCATACTAAACGTTTGTTGCTGGCGGTAATAATAAGTGCGCTGGTGGGCAGTTGTGTATGGGGATTATTTCACATCCATCCTAAGGAAAGCATCCAGGGATTAATTCCTGCTTCATTGCGTGAGCAGGTGGAGCTATTTGAGCGTTCGCCATTAAACCGCAAGGTATTTGCAGTAGTGCTTGCGCAAGATGAAGAAACGGCGCTGGAACAAGCACAACTTTTACAGGAAGAATTGTTAGAACGGAATTTAATCAAACCCGGTTTTGTTCCCACCGCAGATACCGCACTGGCTTTGGTCCGATCTTTGCCAACCCATTTTTCAACGACGGATATGCCTCTACTACAAGATAAATTAACGCCGCAATCTATACGCAAATCCATGGAAGATAATTATGAAAAATTAATTGGCTTAGAGAGTTTTTTAGTTAAACCGCTTTTGCAAATTGATCCCTTGCATTTAATAGAGATCATGACCCGTAAATTAGCACTACTTAATCCCCACACAGCGGTTCGCTACGAAGAAGGTTTTTTAACTTCTCAAGACGGAAAGTTACGCGCAGGAATGTATGATTTGGCTACACCGGCCGATTTTTCTTCGGCACAGAAAATGAATCAGATCTTCAGGGATTTTTCCACTCAACTTCCTGCCGGGACAGAGGCTTTCTTTTTAGGAGGGCTTCGTTATACGGCTGAAAATGTAACAGCCATTCGTCATGATTTATGGAAAATTGGCGCGTTGGCTTTACTAAGTTTGGCTATTATTTTTGCTGTTTTTTTGCGCAATAAATTAGCTTTACTGATTTATGTTTTACCGTTGATAGTTACGCCCGTGGCCGCGCTAATCACTTATAAAATTTTTGGACAAATTTCTGGCATTACGCTTGGGTTTGGCAGTGTAGTGGCCGGGTTGTCCGTGGATTATGCTGTATATGTATTTTATGCAATGGAGCAAGGTGGGAAAAAAATCGGAACACGCCGTCATGTAACGAGCCATTTATGGGCGGCATTTTTAACTTCTTCGCTGTGTTTTGCTGCCTTATTTGCTTCTTCTATCGAAATATTTCGTCAAATTGCGGTATTTGCAATTGCGGGATTATTTTTATCCTTGCTATTAGCTCTTTACGTACTACCGGTTTATTGGCAAACATTACCTTGTCGTCCGGTACAGAATAAACTGATTTTCAAAAATCATTTTCTTTCTAAACGTGGGGCGTGGATGTGGATAGGGTTGTTGCTATTACTGGGAATATGGGGTGTTCAACATACGCATTTTTCTACGGACATACAATCCTTGAATGCGCTTTCAACTGTTTTTAAAAATCAACGCCAGGCACTCGAACAAACATTGGGTAACCAAACACACCAAGCCCTGCTTTTTATCAAGGGAAATACACAGGAAGATGCCCTAGAGCACAATGAACAATTTGCCCGTCAATTTCAGTTGCCATTGGCTACGGCGGAAGTTTTCCCCTCCCAACACGCCGCCCTGCAACATAAAACGGCTTGGCACCATTTTTGGACAGCAGAACAAATAAATACAACTCGGAAACAAATTACTCAAGAAGCGGTCCGTTTGGGTTTGACACCGCAAGCATTTGAACCATTTTTTGAAATGATTGAAAATGCAGCCCATCAGCCCGCTTTTGATATGACGCAGTTTTATGACCCGCTAGTACCTTTAGCGGATGGAAGTTGGGCTGTGGTCAATTTAGTCCCGGATGAAAAAAACTTTCAAGCGGCTGCAGAAAAATTTGGAGCTATTTTTATATCGGGTCCAGTATTGCAAAGGACTTTGCTAACATCCATTAAAGAACAAGCCGTTCGGGTGGTATGGTTGGCGATACTGATCAATTTGATAGCTGTAAGTCTGTTGTTTGGCAGTGTGCGAAAAGCATTGGTTGCCTTTTTACCGGTCTTGTTGGCGGCTTGTTTTACGTTTGCTTGTTTTGCACTATTGAAAGTAGAAGTGAATTTATTTGTCTTGGTATTTCTCCCCTTGCTAACGGGACTAGGCATTGATTACGGCATTTTTCAGTTGGTTCGTGCGCAAATGGGCGCTAATGAGCAAACGGCTTACACTTCCCAAGCGTTATGGGTGGCGGCGCTTTCTACCTTAGCTGGGTTTGGGGTACTTATTTTTGCGAGCCACGGGGTACTATTTATTATGGGACTTTCTTCTTTCTTGGGAATTAGCGGTGCCGTGTTGGCTGCCCAATTTATTTTACCGCCCTTGTTAAAGGAGTCAAAATGAAACAGCTCTTATTGGGGGTTAGTTTACTGATGTTGATGGGATGTAGTGAAAAATGGATTTATCAGCCGGCTCCTCCACAGACCGAAAAGTGGGAGCAAGCCTCTTATCTGCAAGGGACCGTAACGCCGTGGGACTTGACTTTTACGGCTGTATCTCATTTTGAACAAGACCAAGTGCGGCTGATTGTTTTATCTGAGCTGGGAGTTAAGTTGCTTGATGTGCAAGTAACTCCCACGACCGCGATAGTGCATGCCAAACCGGAGGCTTTTCCTAAGGTAGCGGCCGGTGCTTTTGTTCGTTTAGCGCGGGCGGAATTATTTACAACGTGTCCATCTGCTTCTATTCATTATCAGGATGCACGTACACGGGCCTTATTTGAAATAACACTTCAAGGAGCGCAAACATGTCTATAGAAAAAATAATATCTTCTTATTTTGAAAGTGCGCAGGAAAACAAATTTACTTACTTGATACCGACCGATTCCCCCGCTTTTGGAGGGCATTTTCCAGGGAATCCTTTGTTGCCAGGGGTCTGCCAACTAGGGTTGTGTGCGGATGCCTTAGGAAGAAAAATCGGAAAGCCGGTGGAGATCAAATCAGTATCCCGTTGTAAATTTAGTATGCCGGTACGACCGGGGCAACGTGTGCAAGTTGTGTTAACAGAACGTCCCGATGGACAGATTCTTGCAGAATTAATGCATCCCCAAGAGGGAAACAAAATTTGCAAACTTGTTTTTTTAGCCCAAGATTACGTAAGGAAAAATTATGAAGAAAATTGAATATTTTACGCAGGCGCCCGATTCGCCAAAACCGCTTGAAAAATCTGTTTTTCGCACGGTGCGATTTAACGAAATTGATCCCATGGGAATTATGTGGCATGGGCACTATGCCGGTTTTATTGAAGATGCCCGTGTTGCTTTAGGGGATGCATTAGGTATTGGATATCAGGATTTTTATAATCATGGGATTGTAATTCCCGTGCGGCAGTTTCACGTGGATTATTTAGCTTCACTTACCTATGCAAACACGTACGAAATTAGAGCGCGGCTTTTTTACAGCGAAGCGGCGCGGCTGAATTATGACTTCACCATTTTAGACAAAACAAAAAATATCATGGCGCGCGGGTATAGCGTGCAGTTGATGGTGGACAAGAACCAAAATTTGCTGTTTGAATGGCCCGAGTTTACCCGGGAATTTTTAGCAGCTTGGAAAGCCGGAACTATCAAAAAATTATGATGAATTTTGCCATCGTTATTCCGCATTATAATCACAATGGAACCTTACGACAGGTGGCGGAAGGCGCACTTAAAAAAAATGCAAATGTAGCCATATTTGACGATGGAAGCACCGTTTCTCCGGAGTTACAAATTTCCGGCTTGCCGGTTACCTTTGTCCGCTTTGAAAAAAACCGGGGAAAAGGAGCCATTATTCTGGATGCCGCTCGTTGGGCCAAGGAACACGGTTTTACGCATATTGTTACTTTAGATGCGGATGGCCAGCACCGGCATCAGGATTATCCGGCCTTGGTGCGTTTGGCGCGTTCATGCCCTCACGCAATTATCATTGGAAAGCGTAAATTTGATAAAACAAAAGTTCCTTTTGCCTCCCGTTTTGGAAGATCTTTTGGCGGATTTTGGGTACATGTGCAAACTGGTCATTCGGTGACGGATATTCAGAGCGGTTATCGAATTTATCCGGTAGATTTGTTACTGACACTCCCTTTGTGGTGCCGACGGTATAGTTTTGAAGTGGAAGTAGTCGTAAAGGCCTTATGGGCCGGATTTGAAGTCCGGGAAAAAGAAATTTCGGTGGTATATCCGAAAAACCGCGTTTCGCATTTTAGTAAATTAAAAGACAATTTACGTCTAACACTTCTCAATACCTATTTAACGATTCGTTCCATGTTGCCTATTCCACACCGGCAATACGTAAAAAAGGGGACCAATCTTCAAAAGCGTGGTTATTGGGAAGTGCTGATTGAAAATTTAAAAAAACCAAACAGCGCGGCGAAGAATGCCGTCTCAGCGGCGTGGGGTATTTTTTGCGGAAGCATTGCACTGCCGGGCATCCGCCAGGTAATGCTATTTGGAGGTGCCGGATGGTTTAATTTAAATCGTTTACTTGCTATTTCCTTTGAAAAATTTTGTATTGGCCCCATCATCCCGGCACTTTGTATTGAAGTTGGTTTTTTTCTTCGACATGGACATTTTTTAACGGAGTTCAATTTAACAACACTGGGCCGTCAGTTCCTGAGTCGTGTATGGGAATGGGTACTGGGATCTTTATTTGTAGCGCCCGTATTAGCTGCGGTTACTTTTTTGATTGTGTGGAGCATGGGTAAATTGATTACTCGGGGACTATATGCAAAACAGTAAGGAACAGATGGGGCGGAGTTTAGCCTCCAAGTGGAAACATTTGTTCATATACGGTCTTATCTTTTTGGGTGGCCGAGGGTTGGCTTATCTTTTTCTGTATCCGCTTGTTTTCATTTATACGATGTTTCCCACAGTTCGCAATAAATCGCATGCTTATATTGAACGGTGTTTTTCCCCCACTTCTACCTGGTCATTTTTCAAACATACGTACCGACTTAATTTGACGTTTGCGCGTACGTTGGTGGACCGCGCGGCCTTGGGAATCTTGGGGACGGTGTCTGTTTCATCCACGGAAAAAGAACGCTCTTTATGCCGGGATTTATTGGCTGAAAAGAAGGGGCTTATCCTGCTTTCGGCACATGTAGGGTGTTGGCAGTTAGCGGTTAATTTAATGGAATTTTTGCCGGGGAAAAAACACGTGCTTTATTACCGTAATCCGCACGATAATGATAAAACGGTTGCCGAACATGGAAAACGTACGGCTCCGTTCGATTTTATTAACCCGGCCGGGCCGCTGGGTGGCGTGGTAGAAATGATGAGTGCGTTGCAACGTGGAGAAGTGATTTGCGGCATGGGAGACCGCGTTTTTGGAGAAGAGAAAAATGCTGTTTCCGTTCAATTTTTAGGAGGTACGGTTCGTGTCCCTTACAGTTTTTACCGGTTAGCTGCGGCAACGGGAGCTCCTATTGTGATCATGTTTTTCCCCTGGTTAAAACGTGGAAAATTTGCTTCCCATACAGCGAAGGTCCTTCGTGTAAATGACCGAGGAGCCGGGAAAGAAAATTACGTTTCTTTTGCGCAACAATTCATGGACGAATTAGCAGCTTTTTGTATACAATATCCGTATCAGTTTTTTAATTATTTTGACTTGTGGAGTGACGTAAATGCAACAAACCATTGAAGAAATTAAAGAAATGATTTCAACCGGTATTGATTTGGGAGGGGCTGACCTGTCCAAATTCGGTGCTGAAGATGCTATTTTCGGGGAACAAGGCCTCGGGCTAGATAGCTTAGATGCAGTAGAACTGATTATGCTCTTGCAAAAAAAATACGGTATTACGATTGAAAATATGCAGCAAGGTCGCGAAATTTTTAAAAATTTAGGCACCTTAGCAGATTATATCGAGAAAAATCGGAAAAAATAAATGAACTCTCAGCGGAGTATAATTGCCGCCAGCGGTTGCCTGTGTGCGTGCGGAACGACAAAAGAGAAATGTTTTGAGGGAGCACTCAGCGGAAGTGCCCGGTTTTGTTTGCCCTCACATCGCGTTCAAAGTGCCTATACAGACCGCTACCCCGTTTTTCTAGTAGAAGATTCGTACGTTCAATCTTGTCCATCCAAACAGAGCCTTAGTTTACACTTTTTTTTGACGGCTGCCCGGGAGGCTTTTCAAGAAGCCGGCATTGATTTAGCCGTGTTGCAACGCCGTCGGGTGGGTGTGCTTGTAGGCACTTCGGTAGATGCTTCCTTCCACTGCTTGCAGGTGTATCAAAATTGGCGGCGAAGCACTCCCCTCCCCACAGATGCAGCAGAATTAGCTCATTATTTTAATTCTTCTACCGCTCAAGCTGTCAGCCGCTATTTTGGATTTACAGGTCCCTTTCAAACTATTGTAACTGCCTGTGCTAGCGGCACAGATGCAATTGGATTAGCAGACAGTTGGATTAAGCAGGGAATTTGCGATGCGGTTTTGTGCGGCGGTACAGACGAAATTAATTTAATCCCTTATGATGGATTTATCCGGCTGTTAATAGCTTCTAAAGAACGGTGTCGTCCTTTTTCAAAGGATAGAAATGGAATTAATATCGGCGAAGGCGCCGCGGCGTTATTATTGGTGAGTCCGGCTTTAGCCAAAGAACAAGCGTGGAAGGCTCAAGGTTATGTGCTTGGGTATGGAAATTCTTGTGACGGTTATCATCCCACCGCTCCGGATCCCACCGCCAAGGGGTTGAAAAAAGCGATATTGCAGGCACTGCAAGAAGCTCAACTCTCTTCGAACCAACTTGCCTTTGTTAATGCTCACGGAACGGCCAGCCAGGCCAATGATGCGGCCGAAGCGGTGGCTTTTAATGAACTTTTACCACAAGTCCCTGTCTGGGGCTCAAAGGGAGTGACTGGCCACACCTTGGGGGCCGCCGGCGCGGTAGAAGCGGTATTAACATTACAGGCTTTGAATCATCATCTTGTTCCGGCCACTACCGGGTTTCAATTACAAGACGAACAAATTGGTTTTTCCCCCACGTTAAAAAACATCTCTATCCAAAATCGCGCGGCAGTTTCTACTTCATTAGCTTTTGGCGGATGTAATGCTGCTTTAATTTTAGGTGCGGAGAATTATTATGATTAAATTTTATATCAACGGATTTTCCGCTTTCTCTGGAGATGTTTCTTTAGAACAATTTACTCCGTATGTGGAAACTCGGCGTTTGCGCCGGATGGAAACGATGGCGAAGAATGCGTTATTTTGTTCTTATCAGGCTTTGGAGCAGGCCGCTTTGCCTTTGCATGAACCCAAAAATATGGCACTAAGTGTGGCCGTAGGTGCCGGTTCATTAGAAAATACGTGTAAATTTATGGATAGTATTTTGGATGATGGCGATGAACTTTCTTCTCCCACCGCATTTGCCGGCTCCGTACATAATTCTACCGGGTTAGTGTTATCTCTTTTCTTACATACCAGCGGCCCTTGCATTACGACGGGCCAATTTGAAGCCTCTTTCCCCGCAGCCCTGTTGACGGCGATTTCTTTTTTACACAAAGGAGCTTGTGAACAAGCCCTCGTGGTAGTAGCGGAAGATATTAACGGGGTAGCTCAAACCTATGCCCCCCTTCAACCCCAATTATTCACCAATTTATTAAGAAATCCGCAAGGGCCGTTTATTCGTGCTACTGCGTCATTTGTGATAGGGACAAAACCATTGGGAAATAATCCGTTTGCAGTGAATCGTGTTGAATTTACACGCACCGAACAAGATTCAAATGCCGAATATGGCAAAGAATCAGCTTTTACTGCTTTAGAAACTGTACGTTTATTGAAAAAAGGGCAAGCGTTTATCCTGGAAGATTCTTTTGGAGGCGCTCAATTTACACTGGAGGCAACCGCTTATGTTAAACCGTAATGATATTAAACGAATGATTACCGATTTATTCCGCACCGAAATGGCCCGGCATCAAAAAGATGCTTTGGCTGTGTTTGATAGCCCGGCCGAAAATTTGTGGACTAATATTCCCGCCGATATTTTACGCCAAGCAATTATGAAAGCCGGACATATGTTTGGATATAAGCCACTGGCTTTTTCTTCGTTAAATTTAATGACGGATTATGCATACGCTTCTTATTTGCGTACTAAAGAGGTTGCCTTTTTAACCTCCGGTAGTACGGGGATTCCAAAAGTGTGTGTCCATACTCCTCAAATGATTTGGGAGGAAGCTAAAGGTGTGGCTCCTTTATTTGAAGGAGTAAAACGTATTGTGTCGTTAGTTCCTTCTAACCATTTGTATGGTTTTACCTTTACGGTTGCGTTGCCTCATATTTTAAACGTTCCTGTTATTACTTTGCCGGCATTGCCTACTCAATCCTGGGAAAAAATTTTACAAGAGGGAGATTTGCTGGTCGGTTTTCCCTTATTTTGGAGTTATTGGTTGCGTTGTAATGATGTGTTTCCAAAGGGAATTCATGTAATGTCTTCCACGGCGCCTTGTAAAAATGAAATCGTAGAGGCCCTTTTGAAAACGGGAGCGGCCCGATTTACAGAAATTTACGGTTCCAGCGAAACAGGGGCGATTGCTTGTCGGCATGAACCTTATAAACCTTTTGAAATTTTACCGTTTTGGGATGTTAAAATTCAGGAAGGGATCCCTCTGGTTAAACGCAAGAGTCGTGAAGATTGGCAATCCCTTCCGGATAAAGTAACAGTGGAAAATGAGCGTTTTATCTTCCCGGTAGAGCGTCAAGATGCTTGCGTACAAGTGGCCGGGATTAATGTCTATCCGAAACGAGTAGAAAAAGTGCTGGCAGCTCATCCGGCGGTAGCTGCTTGCCGGGTCCGGTTGATGCGCCCGGAGGAAGGAGACCGCTTAAAAGCATTTATTGTATTAAAAGATGGCGTGCAACCTCTATCAGTGGATGAAATTAGAGCTTACCTCACTAAACAGCTGACCGTGCATGAAATACCGCGTACCTTTACTTTTGGCTCGCAACTACCTGTATCCTCTTTAGGTAAAGATGCCGACTGGTAAACGAGGCCTAATGGAAATATAGGACCTTTGGCCCTTGTTATTTTAAAATTTCGGTGTTAGAATGAGAGTATACGAGGTTTGTTAAGGAGAGATTTCATGCGTCAACTATTAACTGTTTTATTAACTTTTTCTCTAATTTTTTCAAGTATTTCCCCTTCGTATGCTCAAATTATTCGATCTCTATCTAAAGGAGGAAAAGTTGTACAAGGGCAAACTGCTGTCGCAAATAACGCAGAGCGTATTGCGAACTTATCCAAATCTTATAATGTAGCAAACCGTACTTTTTATTATGTCAATCCTCACCATATAACCACAACCGATCCCTTCTTAGGTGGGCAAAGTGTATTTAAACAATTAGGGAATACAGCGCAGTTCCAAGCGTTAGCCAAAAAATATCCTCACATTCAATTACAATCTTTTCAAAATTCTTCCATTGAGGCTGCCGGCCAAGACATGGGAGATCGGATTTCACGTAGTGTAGATTTAGCCGTAGCAACACAAAATTACCGATTAACTCTCTTGCTAGAGGATTTAACGGCTTCTCAGTGGGCTTCTCTTTCTAGAGCACAATTACAGGAAATTGTTCCTTCATTAATTGAACGACCGCTTCCTGCCACATTACAACGTAAATATTTCTTAGACATTATACCCCAGTTGGTAATTTCACGGGGGCTAGCATTAACAGCTTCACAATACGACACATTACTTCAATTTTATCGTAATACTCTAAAAAACACCTCTTACGAAAATGCAATAACTGCTCCCATTTCTAAAGAAGGAAAGGATTTGACTGCTTGGGCCCAAGCTATGACGGCTGTTAGCAATTTGGGGTTATTTGGTTCCTTAGAGGATGCTTCGCTTATTTTGGCCACAGCTAAAAAATCTCCCATACAGTTGCAGGATTATACAGATTTGATTACCGGACGTGCCTTGCTTGCCATGGGAGCCGATGGAGCTTTACGGGAGTTGGCTGCTTTCAGTGCACGTACCTACGGTAAACTTTCAACTCCGTTTTGGAAACAGGTATCCGATTGGTTTGAACAAACCGGTTCCCCATTAGAAATTTCTATAGAAGTTAGCAAAACGGAAAGCCGATTGCCGATTGCAGAAGAAGCGCTGTTGCAAAAAAGTAATTCCAATCTTTTACACTTTGATGGAAAAACTGATGCTACATTGGATTGGATATCTCAGCGCTACGCAGTATTACCGCCTATTCCAGTTGCACACGGAACGGCTGAAGGAACTGCTGCCATAAGAGAAACACTGACAGCTCCAGAGTTATCTCTGGATATGGCGCATACCCCTGGGGACTTGGCATTGGCAAGATTACAAATCTCAGGAGAAGGTGCTCAGCCTGGTGTTACTACTACTACTTCTTCTTCTTCCGGGGCAACACAACCTGTGGCCGCTACTCCGGTTCCTGCGTCGGTTTCTGCAAGTGCTCAAAGAACAGAGCAGCCTTCTTTATTTAGACGTTATTTTTCAAAATGGGTACCGGGTTTTTTGAACAGAACGGCCCAAAAAGCAAACCAATCGGCTAAATTTGTCCTTACTAAGCCCAGCCCGCTAGTTACCCAATTGCGTGATATTGTATTTAGTGAAGCCAATGCTTCTTTTAAGAAGCAGGCACTGATCCGTTTATATGATGCAAATGTATTTGATGAATTTTTACAACAACAACCCGAAAAAGTACGCAATGCTGTTTTAAATGCACCTACCAAACAACTTCAAGCCGAGGCTTTGTGGCGCTTGTACCAAGCGCACTACTTAGACCCTACTTTAGAGGCAATTGCTGACGTTTTGGAACAAGGGTCTTTGGTTAGTGAATTACAAGGAATTGTAACCCAAGCGGATTGGCGTGCCAAAGCGGCTCGTGCGTATGAAGCAGAAGAGGTCCTTCCCTTTACCGGAGAAGATCACTTCTCCGGCGAAGTACCCACAGTTCCGGTAGCAGACCAACAGGAAATCGTAGCAACGTTCCGTCCGGAAGGGTTTGCTTTCGCCAACAAGACAAAACATGTGGATACTGCACAAGGTTCCTACTATAGTAACAACGTTCCTTTTTATTACCGTAATTCTAAGGGTGAATTATCCAGCAAACCAGTAGGTATTTTGTCCCAAGTCCCTGCAAATTGGTACGGGCGGCTGCTTTCTTCTTTACACTTAGCTACGCAACCGGGGATGACTATTCCGAAAGGATTTGTGCTTGCACTAGATGAACAGGGACAGTGGAAATTCTTTATGCCAAAAGGGAACTTGGCGATCGTAGAATCCGATCCTGTTTCCAAAAAAGTTTTGGAGAAAATTCAAACAGAGGGTTCTTATCGTGTAGCGGTGGACTCCCCCTACTCCACGACGGATTTGTTGGCAATGGCACACATGTTGGAACATAATCCGACATTGAATTTGGAATTGACGTTAAATACCCCCCATTCACTCAAACCTTTCTTGATGGGCCATGCCTTCTTTGTAGGAAATGACGCAGGTGCTTCTTTGACCGGTCCGTTTAAAGATACTCTAAAGACGGTAGAAGGTTTTGTAAATATGTTGGGCAACTTCGTCAGTGGTTTTGGTTATGTATCTCCGATTGCTGGTGGATATGCAATGCCAACAATGTCTCGTTGGGGTAACGTTAAAACCACAAAACGAATTTATGCACTATCGGGTGCAGCACTGGCTTTCTCACTATTTGGACTAGGAATGAACGGATTTTCAGATCCCTCTCAAATTTCGTTGTGGGGGTTAGCAATACCAACAGTGGCTTTGGTGTTGGGAGCTAGTTTGGCAAACTCGTTTGTTCCCACCTTCTTAAATTTCTACAAGGATCCTACTGCTCGTACGGCGGCCAACTTGGATTTCGCTACCAACAAGCAGCTTTCTCGTCTTATGCTGACTGGATTAACCGCTGTCGGGGTGAGTATTGGAATGAACTGGACGGCTGTGGTTCCGATAGGGTTAGGATTACTAGGGGTTTCTTACGCACTATTTAGAAATACGCCTATGTTCCGTGAAGCCAAAGCAGCCAAGTTACTTGCTAAGCAAAAAGCTGAACAAGCTGCGGCAGCGTTTGCGGCACTTTCTCCGGAGGAACAGGCTGCTAAACAGGCCAAAGAGCAAGAAGATGCCCGGCAAGCATTGGTAGACCAAGCTCAGTTTGTTGCGGAATATCGTCAATTTAAAAATAATTTGCGTGAAATGCGTGATATTCGTTCCCGTGTTAAAATGGTGTACGCCAGCTATGCCGCCAGCTTGATGATGTTGGGGCAGGGCGCTAACGCGGTGTTAGGTCCGGGGTTTGGTCAAGCACTTGTTACTACTTGTATGGTATTCACTTTCCTCACTCGTAAGATTTCTACTAAATTAGTAAAAGCAAACCGAGTAACAGATGATCAGCTCACCGGGATTTCGCTCCCCATGTTGGCATTAACTGGAACAATCCTGGCCTTGGCTCCTTATCATGGCCCTATTGCCATTGGTACGGCAGCAGCTGCCATTTTACACTACATGGCTACAGCCGTTCCTGGCCAATTGGATGCTGCTCGTATGCAAAATATTGTGACGGCGGAAATGCGTGCTCGTAAACAAAAGATTGAGCAAAATCCGGATTTGACTCCGGCTGAAAAAGATGCGCAAATTCAACGTTTAAGTGCGGAAGAAAAAGTTTGGTCAGCTCAAGCTTCTAAAGATTATTCGTTGTACAATGCCCGCGGCTTGTGGGGCGTTGGCGCAACCGTACTAGGAGGCGGTTTGTTTATCGATTTAGGTCCTCAGTGGACACAAGATGTGCTGGAATGGATATCGCAAGTATTTGATGCCTCCCAACCTTCTATAGCACTTAACCGTTTGTTGCTTGGATACTCTTCGGTAGTGGCCAGTGTGTTAGCTTGGAAAAATAAACATCTTCTCTCCGATTTCTTTAATTTGTTTGGCAAGAGAGAAGTAACCGAAGCTGCTATCGCTAACAATGAGGTAACGGCAAAAACGTTTGGTATTAATCACAAGAATGCCTCCCTTCGCTTGGTAGACAGCCAAAAACAGATCAAAGATTTGGGGACGCAGTTGGTTGACTACGGGAAGATGTCCGAGCAGAAGATGACTACGTTACTTAATAAGTTAACAACTGTTTATAATCGGTTGGTAGCTGAAGCAGAAATTCTAGGGATAACCGACGTAAATCCCGTGCTTGATGAATTGCGTCAAGTGGTACAAAGTTATGAAGTTATTTTGCAACATAACGATTTGTCCATCATGTTGCAGCGTCAATTTGCCAAGTTGAAAAATCATCTATATGAAGGCGAAGGCAAGCCAGTTGCTTCTCCGGAATATATGGAAGAAGGTTCTTACGAGCTGCCGGTCGAGTTTGATGCTTATGAATCTGCCAGTTGGTTGGTAAGTGAATTGGATCAATTGGCTTATACATTGACCCATGGCTCTACTATCAACGCAAGCGCCTTCGTGAACTACTTGAACCGGGCTAAGGAAGATTTACTGCGCTATGAAAAAGCCAATCCCGCTGATGCTCCTCGTGTGGCGGCGATGAATCGTAAGATTGATGACATTTGCAAAGCGCTAGAGAAAGATGCCGATACCTTGTTAGCGCCGAAGGGAAATGAAACTAAGGCGGAAGCGAAAGCCTTGCAAGATTTGCGCGACGTGTTAGCCGCGTACGCTAATTAAATTTAAAGCTGTAAAAAAGGGACTGTGATAAAAAGTACAGTCCCTTTTTTTTGGAAACTAAACCCCAAATTTATGCGTGAAATAGTGTTGGGCCTAGCATTGTATAGGCCAAAAGGCCCTTGTTTTATTGTAAGCCATCTATTAAACTATGTATAATTGAAGGGCACTTTTACGGGAGGAAGGAGTATGAAAAAATATATTTTGTTTGTTGCAATGACTTTCGTTGGATTATTAGGGTTTACCTCCGTTTCCCATGCACAAGGGAGTGCCATTACTAGTATTGAGCATGCCAGTGCATCTTTTGCGCAAATTGAAAACTCTGTGGCAAATGCAGCGAAAGCGGCCGCCATTAAAAACCTAGCGTTTGATGCCGGAAAAATAGCTGCTTTTTCCGGGTCAGACACCCATGTTTTGACGTTGCCCGCCGGGAAAATTGGAAGTGCTGGTGTAGCAGTAACAAATATCCCTGTTAAAGGAGCTTCTCAGTCATTGCTGCCAAGGGTTTCTGAAAAAAAGGCGAAGGCTACTAACATTGTAACTCCGGGAGGCATGCTTCCCATGTATGTTGTTCCTTCAGGTTCTGATATTGCGTTACCGATCAGCTCAAACAAGATGTTCATGGGTGATTCAGAAGCCTCAAGAACAATTGCGGACCTCTTGACAGGAACTGGCAAGTTTGAAGGAGCAGGAGATTTTTATCGGCTGGCAGAAGAGTTGCCTGTTTTAACTGTTATTTCTCACGGACAACTGACAGTCGGTCAGATGAGGAGCGTGCAAGAATTTTACAGTGGATGTTTGGAAGGTTTTGGAGCAAAGGCGTATTTCTGGCAAAGTATTACCAGGGAACAATGGCTCGATATGGTTACAGTCATGACGGACGTAGGATTTTTTGGCCGGGCGGAAGATGTGGATAGAATCTTTAATCTTGTTAAAGACGCTCCGCAGTCGATCCGGAAACTTACCGATTATGCTGTAGTGCGAACCTTGCTCAATATGAATGAACGTGGCATTGGGGAAGCAGGCCAGGCATTAGTTAAGCTGGCGCACCTGCGTGCTACACAAGAAAAATGGTTTGAAGCCGGAGTGCCTCAATCCGAAAAGACGACGGAAATGATTTATGGAGAAGTAAGAAGGTATTTGGGGCAAACAACCCCAGAGAGTCCTCTTTTGAGTGCTTTGCCTAACGCTGACACCTCTGCGGTAGATTTTGCACTGACTCCACGGGAAAGTGCACTTTTGGAGACGACAGTGCAAGCCAATTTTGTAACTTCTCACCAGTTTATGGATCTTAGTTCGCTAGATAGATCCTTGTGGGTCTTAAATGACTTCTTAAGAATGAAAGAAAAGATGCCTTCTCTGTTGCCGGACTTGGCAAGATAAGTAACCCTTTGTTCTTCACCCCCAGCTACACGCCGGGGGTGATTTTTTTGTCCTTTCTTCAGCCTTAAAAAATATCTTCCGTTGGACGTGAAATAGGAATGCACTGGAAAAAATATTGCAAGGATGGTTAATTTTGTTATAATAGAGCTGTAAGGCCTTGTTGTAGAGCGTTGTAGTTTTTCCTTCTGTTACTAGGAAGGACTGGTTGTATAAAATTATATTAGGAGATTGTATGCTGTCTAAAATTGTAAATTGGTTTAAACCGCTGCCGGATGTCGCTCCGTTGACAGATGAACAGCAGATTAAACGGTTGTACAGAAATTGGCGTATTAAGATGTTTTTCTCCATGTATTTTGGGTATGCTCTTTTTTATTTTACCCGTAAAAACTTGGATATTATTAAACCGGTACTGATTGAAAACAATTTGTTTACCATTGAACAATTAGGAACCATTGGTTTGGTAATTTACTTAACGTACGGTATCGGTAAATTTTTAAGTGGTATGTTGGCAGATAAATGTAACATCCGCGTATTTATGGCGGTTGGTTTGTTTGCTTCTTCACTTATTAACTTGGCCTTTGCTTTCTTACCTCAAATTAACTCTTTTATGAACGCCGCTCACTTACCTGTGACGGTTGTTTTTTTGGCCTCGTTGTTATGGGGTTTAAACGGTGCTGCCCAGTCCATGGGATTTCCTCCGGTAGCCAAAGGGTTAGTTTATTGGTTCTCCCCCTCTGAACGTGCTACCAAATGGACGTTATGGTCTTCTTCCCACACATTTGGTGCATTTTTCGTGGCACAATTAATTTCGCTGTTAGCGTGGTTACAATGCGGTTGGCAAATGTCGTTTATCGTGCCGGCAATCTTGGGTATCGGGTATAGCTTGTTTATGTTAAGCTTTATGACAGATAAACCCAGCTGCGTCGGATTGCCGCCTGTTGAAAAATACCGCAACGATATGGTTGCTCCGGTAAAGAGTAACAGCGGTATGTCTCGCAAAGAAATTATTATTAAATACGTATTAGCCAACCCGTTCTTGTGGGCCTTGGCCATTTCGTACGTATTTATCTACTATGTACGTTTTGCTACGTTAGACTGGGCGACCACCTTCTTGGTGCAGGACCGCGGTTTTGATATGAAATTAGCGGCTTCTGCTGCGTCGGCCATGCCGTTCTTGGGGATGCCGGGCGGTATCGTAGCCGGTTATTTGGCTGACCGTTGGTTCGGCGGCCGCTGCACACAGATGAATATCATTTACTTGATCATCTTAGCGGTCAGCTGCTGGTGCTTCTATAAATTTGCCTCGGTCAATGCCTTCTGGGTAACCGCCATTTTTGCGGCGTTTATCGGATTCTTCGTGGACGGCCCTCAAAACTTGGCAGGCGGTGTGCAGGCTTCTCGCGTAACGGTGCAAGATGCCACTTCCGCTGCTTGCGGTTTTACCGGGATGTTCGGTTATTTTGGTGCGATGCTTTCCAGCAAAGGTGCCTCTTATATTAGCGTGCACTATGGCTGGCAAGGGGTGTATGTCTCTTGTATCATTGCGTGTGTGATTGCCATGATCTGTATCGCTACTACCTGGAAGAAAGAAGCCATGACTTCTAACAACTAGTTAGTTATTTTTTAGAAAGCCCTCCGGAAAATAACTCCGGAGGGCTTTTTGCATCTTTGGAAACAAAGTCCTAGAGAAGATTAGGCCTAAAGGCCCTTGTTTTATGGAAGGTTCTTTACTATACTATGCATAGGAGAAAGACACTTTTACTGGAGGAAGGAGTATGAAAAAATATATTTTGTTTGTTGCAATGACCTCCGCCGGTTTACTGGGTCTTGCGACTGTTTCCCACGCACAAGGGGGCGATGTTGTCGTGCAAACCGCCGGTGCTGTGAGTAGAGTTGAAGCTAACGTGGCAGGTGCTGTGAATCGCGCCACGTCAGCAGCGATTGTGCACAACAAGATTGCGTATGGCGCAGGAAAACTTGCCGTAACTGCACCTCGGGCAAGCTATCCAGGGGCGAAAGTCGCTTTTTCAAGCAGCGCTAACTCTGCATATGCTGCTGGGAAAGTGGTGAATTTCCCTACAAAGGGTGCTACCGTTCCACTGCCTACCGTTTCTGCTGCCCAGGGTAAGGTAACCAACATGGTAACGCCTGGCGGTACACTTCCCATGTATACTGCTTCCGGGAATATTGCTACTGCTTTACCCTCAACTGTAGCTGTAGTGGGTGATGCAGAAGCTTCCGCAGAAATTGTAAAGATATTTGAAGGTACAGGCTCTTACAAGGGAATAACGGATTTTACCAGATTGGCTCAGAATTTGCCTGATTATGCTATTTTTTACAACGGGCAAATGACGTTCAGCCAATTGGAACGTGTACAAAACTTCTATAGCGGATATTTGGAAGGGGTGGAAGCCTTTGCCAAAGAGAATACGTTGTGGTCTAATATGGATCCGGAAAGATGGGCTAAAATGGTTACAGTCATGACGGATGTAGGATTCTTTGGCCGAGTAGAAGATGTAAATAAAATCTATAACATTGTAAAGGATGCTCCAAAAGAATATCGGATGCTTACCGACTTTGTAGCGGTGCGCGCCTTGCTCAATATGAATGAACGAGGTATGTGGGAAGCCGGCCAGAAATTGGTCAATCTGGCTTGGGAACGTGCTATGGAAGAAAAATGGCTTGAAGAAGGAACCCTTGAATCCCAAAAACCTACAGAAATGGTTTATAAAGAATTAAACAACTATTTATTTAAAACAAATCCAGATAGTCCACTTTTGGAGGCCTTGCCTGGGTTCAACGATTCCAATGGAAACATTCTAAATACAGTGGCTGTCGAGGACTTTTTGGCAAGACAAGAAGTGGCCGGCCTGGTAGAGGCGGCTCAAGCCACCAACATGGTAACATACATTCAGTTTACAAAACATTCCAAGTTGGGAGACATGATTGACTTCATGAAACTAAAGGACAAGATGCCGAATCTGTTACCGGACTTAGCAAGATAAATAACAATCTGTACAAGACCCCCAGCTACAACGCCGGGGGTTTTTTATTAAATTTTTCCCCTCCATTAGACTTGTCCTTTCAAATTCGCTACAATATAAAAAGAGCGTCCTTTCTGTAAGGCGTTTACTTTATTTCTGAGGAGACGTATGAAAAAATTAACACTCACACTGCTTTGCTTACTCGTGGCAGGGCTTTCTTACGCACAAGATGGTAAACAAGGCTGGCAAGTTGAACTAAAGAAATTGGCGTTTGATTTCACCAGCACCGAAGTTAAACATGCTAACGAATATGAGGGCTTTTCCGATGCCCGGTTAACCTCCGATTCCCAAACAGCAGTACGTGGCAGTTGGGATTCTATTGCCGATTATCATGCCCAACATTATATCTGGACCAACCAGTTATTAATGGATTATGGTCGTACTAAAATCCGGCCGGTAGAAGGCGATGTACTTAAAAATGAAAATGCCGATAATATTTCATTCACGACTGGATACACGCAGCGTTTGTGGCACGTGGACGATTTTTTAGGCGGTTTTGAAGCAGGACCGTTTGCCACAATTGGCTATGATACCGAATTTACCAAACCCGAGGACGCGCCCCGACGTCGTATTTTGCGCGGTACGGCGGGTGTGAAAATGTTTGAAGGAAAATACCTCAAAGAATTATATGCCGCATTTGTAGGAGAACGTGATTTTACGTACAAACCCTACGCTACCAAAACAGCATGGGAAGCCGGTATCAAACTGGAAGCTCCTGTGCGCGAAGGCGTGACGTTTAAATTTGGGGCTCTATTCCGTGATTATTTGGATACCACCCAAAAACATCCCACGGATTTAGATTGGGAAGCCGCTGCTGATGCGCGCTTAGATGTACAAGTGTATAAGAACTTATATGTGGCGCCGTTTATCAGCTATTATACCGCCAAGGGGCAGTATATTAAAGACCGCGGTGAAAATGTGTACATTGGAGTTTCTTTATCGTTTAGTCATTTGTTCCACGAAGCAAAATAAGAACTTGCAAGAATAAATGATAATAGAGTTGACAATTAATTTCGGATACAGTACACTATTAAATATGAAAAAAATCCTAATGCTAAGTAGTTTAGTGCTTATGGTTTCTTTTGCGTTTGCGCAACAACAAACCAATGTAAGATATATGCAATCGCCCAGAGCAGTGGCGATTCCTGCGGATGCTGTCTCTGTGGCATTTGCACGTTCGAAGCAAGAAATTAAACTGTTAAATTATCCGCAAAACACGAATGAACTGATGGAAGCGAAAGATATTATAGATGCATTATTGCCTGCTATTGCCACGTATAATGAAGTTCGCGAAAAATATTTGACGGCTGCGCAGGTAGCAGGAACGCTGATAGCAACGCATCCTTTCTCTGCCAAAAACAAAACTTTTTACGTGCAAGACTTCATTGGAGAATTTGCTATGTTTATGCCTGTTGAAATTGCAAATACTTTAATGTCATTTAGGAACAATATTCTAGATGATAAATTAGTAATTGAAACAGAAAAACAAGCAGTATTAGAGGCCTATCTTAATACATACAGCCAACGTAATGAGAAAACGGAACCTTAGGAATTTACCAATTCCGAAATAAAAGATTGAAATGCTGAAAATAATTTATACAAAACCCCCGGGGTTAGGAGCCCGGGGGTTTTGTGTGTTGTGAAAACCTCGCGCCGGGCGTGGGGTTCCTGTAAGGTTCAACTGATAAACAGGTTGTTAAGATAAATCATAAAATCATCCTGAACTTGATTCAGGATC
>CAMZDW010000028.1 GCA_947305555.1 uncultured Elusimicrobium sp. | reverse complement strand
ACTAATTTTATAGCTAAACCGCTTGCAGTTAAGCACCTGATAACCTGGTTTTTCTATACTGCATCCTTTGGGCAAATGAGACTCATCAAACATATCCAGCCGCCCAAATCCGTATTTGGCCAGATTCGCCTTTTTGTCCTTCTTTAATTCTTCATACGAACGATAGCCAAATTCTCCGGCAAGCCGTTCACTAGAATCATAAATTATGCGCAACATAGACTCCGCCTCTGCCACGCGGGCCTTAGCAACGGCCTTGCGGTATTGGGGAATTCCTACTCCCATCAAAATAGCTACGATGAGCACTACCGCTAATAATTCTACCAATGTAAAACCTTTTTTCATAAATTTTATAATCCTTCTATTAATCTTCTTTTTGAAAATCTAAAAAGTCACAAGCCTCTGGGTGATCAAGCGGCGCAGTGCACCGTACAAAAGAATCCCCATCATAATCAATGGTGGTCCCTTTCCACCGTCCTCTCAACAATTGGGCAGAAACCGGTGGATTGGTATCGCCCAAGTCCTCAGACCCAGAAAATGACCCCCATAAGGAATAGCAAAAATTACCCGTTTTCCAGTAAAGATTGCCCGTGTGGGTATTATCACACCCTGCACTTCCTTTAAATTCCGTGTCCAGTTTATTAAAAGTGATGACCTTTGTACAAAACTCCTCAGAGCTGCCAGGAAGAACATGTGTCACACAGGGTCTTTCCACCTTTGCTCGTTCGCGCGCATCATAAACAGCCGGCAATATTTGACGAGCTTCCGCTACGTACGCGCGATCCAAACTTTTACGGTACTGTGGCAACGATATTGCCGTTAAAATTCCTATAATAAGTACTACCGCTAACAATTCAATTAATGTAAAACCTTGACGCATACCACTCCTCCATCTTATATAGTATAAGACGTTTTTCAGTTTTTTACAATACCATTATAACTAAAAAAACGCCTCGGGAAAAGTTTTTTTCTGCCAGTAAGGGATGAAATTTTATATCATATTAACAGATTGAATCCGTTTACATAGGACTTTGAGGATAAATAATTATGCGAATTTACGACGATATTCAGTTAGATTATTGCGATGTGCTTTTACGCCCCAAACGTTCTCGTTTGGCTTCGCGCAGTGAAGTGGATGTCTTGCGCGAATATAGCTTTAAGTGGTGTCCACACCCACTGAATGCTACCGGTATTATTGCCTCCAACATGGCCACCACCGGCACCTTTGAAATTGCACGCGAAATGCAAAAACAACATTTATTATGTGCGCTTCATAAACACTATACGGCCGGGGAACTCATTTCTTTTTTAGAAAAAAATAAAACCGAATTTGGTAATAATGATTTATTATTTGTCAGTTCCGGTGTATCGGATGCAGATTATGAAAAATTAACCGCCGTCATGGATAGCGGGCTTGTGCGCAACATCTGCATTGATGTAGCCAACGGGTATTCCCCCTACCTTATCAGTTATGTCCACAAGGTGCGTGCCGCCTGGCCAGAAGCACTGATCATGGCCGGCAACGTGGTTACCGGAGACATGTGCGAAGATTTAATCTTAAATGGTGCAGATGTTATTAAGGTAGGCATCGGGCCCGGTTCGGTGTGCACCACGCGTAAATTAACCGGTGTAGGACGTCCGCAATTTTCTACTGTCATTGAATGTGCTGATGCGGCTCACGGGGTGGGTGGCATGGTATGCGCCGACGGCGGATGTACCGTCCCGGGAGATGTTTGCAAAAGCTTATGTGCCGGGGCTGATTTTGTCATGCTGGGCGGAATGTTGGCCGGACACGAGGAAAGCGGCGGTGACTTATGCACCAAGTATATACAAACCGACGAAGTGGATTTGTTGGATGATAAAACGTGTGCTCTTAAAATTGAAGAAAAACAATACAAGACATTTTACGGAATGAGTTCCGCTTTCGCACAAGAAAAACACTACGGCGGTATGAAAAAATATCGTGCCAGCGAAGGGAAATTGGTACAAATCCCGTTCCGGGGGCCGATAGAACCAACCCTACTGGCGTTGCTGGGCGGCATCCGCAGTTGTATGACTTATATCGGGGCTAAGCGGCTTAAAGATATGCCCAAATGCGCTACTTTTTACCGCGTCAACCGACAATTAAATACAATCTTTGGAAATGAATAAAATTCCCGTCTAACGGGCTCTAGGAGAAAAAAATGATTAAAGAAGGTTCTAAAGTAAAGTTTGATTACACCTTAACGGTGGATGGCAAAGTGGCCGATACTTCCGCCGGACGTGGTCCGCTAGAATATACCCACGGGGCCGGGCATATTATTCCAGGCCTGGAAAAAGAGCTTTTAGGAATGAAAGTGGGCGATAAAAAATCCGTGAAAGTAGCTCCGGAAGAAGGTTATGGAAAAGTGTTGGATGAAGCCATCCGCCGCGTACCGAAAGAAGCCATTGGCGGAGCCGAAAATTTAAAGGTAGGCGATATGGTGGGAGCCAGCAATGCCGGGCATACTTTCCGCGCAGTAGTCAAAGAAATTACGGATAAAGAAGTCGTGTTGGATTTTAACCATCCGCTTGCTGGAAAAACACTCCACTTCGACGTAGAAATTAAAGAGATTAACTAGCCTTTACCCATAAAAAAGCCGCCCTTTTGGGGCGGCTTTTTTGTTCATCCTAAATTAAGTATAACTTTCCAGATACGTATGAAGTTTTTCGGCGCGGGCTTGTTTAACACCTGCTTCATACAAAGCTTCTGCCTCTTCCGTGCGGCCCAACGCATAAAGCACTTGCGCTAACGATAATTTCGTTAAGATTTGCCCACGCATTTCGTCGCTGTTATCAAAAAGGGCTTTGGCTTCTTCCAAGTCCTTCAATGCATCTTGCATTTTATTTTTTCGACGCAAAATATCGGCGCGCCCCCATTTCACAAACCCTAAATCCACCGTATCGTGAATGGATGAATAGAGTTTATCGGCCACGTTATAATGCCGTAACGCTTCGTCGTATTTTCCTTGTTGTCTAAGCCCGTTAGCCATGCCGCAGTTGGTGTACGCCTTGCCAAATAAATCTTCGCTCTTTTTAAAAATCTTTTCCGCCAATTTATAATTTTTAACACACTCGTCCACTTTGCCGCAAATCCGGCTAATGCCCGCTAGTCCGCAGTATCCGTATGCTTCGCTAATTGCGTCACCTGATTTTTTAGCGAATGAAATCGCCTTTTTAAATTGAGAAATACCTTCCTCAAAGAGTCCCTGCAGGCGGAAAATCCCCCCCTTGGCCCAGTGAATAAAACTCATCCCGGCATAATCTTTCTCTTGGGTGTACGCCGCAAGTACTGCATCCAATAATTCCAATGCTTCCTCCAAGCGGCCCCACGCCCGCAAGGCCATTCCCATTTCTTGCATGGCGCGCACTACATATTCGTCATACTCTAATTCTTGCGCAATTTCCAACGTTTCATCTGCCAGTTCATAGGCAGCCGCCGAATGTCCCAACGTACGATAACAAGCGGCCATTGCCAGTAACGTATCCATCCGCAGCTCAGCTTCATCTGCCAGGGATAATCCCCGCGCATAACTTTTGAGAGCCGTTTCAAAAGACCCCAACTGACGCTGTGCTTCACCGGTCAAAAACCAACCACGCGCATCCTTGGTTCGTGCCGCCGTCAATAACTCCAGGGCACGGGACGGTTGGTTGTCATCCAATAATTGTTCGATTAGGGCTAAATCCACTTTCATCTTTTTTACAGCTGCCATAAAAACTCCTTCTATAGTTTTAAATACTTTTTAATTTCCACCAATGTCGCCGCCAAATCATACGGTTTAGCAATAAAATGGTCCGCCCCACATTCCTGGGCGCGCGTGCGAGACTCATCATCTGTCAGCGTCGACATAATCACTACCGGAATCCGCCACGTGGTGTTATCGGTTTTAAGTAGCTTACATACCTCAAAGCCACTCAACTTGGGAAGCATCAAATCAAGTAAAATTAAATCCGGTTTGACTTGCTTAGCCAGCCCCACGCCTTCCACCCCGTTTTTGGCCCAATGAACTTCTATTCCTTCCACGGAAAGCGCACCGGACAACGCCGTGCCTAATACTTTAGAATCTTCTATCATTACCACTTTTTTCATATTAAATTTCTTCACAATGGTCTTTATAAAGGCGGATGGCCTCTGCGTAATCGCGTGCGTTTTTCATAATTGCATTGACTTCATCTTCTTCTAATTTGCGCACCACTTTGGCCGGGACCCCCATCACAAGCGATCCTGCCGGGATATTTTTCCCGGCCGGGATAACGGCTCCGGCTCCAATAATGCAGTTCGGCCCGATTTCGCTTTCCATGACCACCGCATTCATCCCGATTAAACAATTATCTCCAATTCTGCTCCCGTGTACTACAGCTCCATGGCCCACGCTTACACCTTTACCAATAACAGCTGGGGCATCGTAATTAACGTGCACGCAGGCATTTTCCTGAATATTAGAATTGTCCCCCACTGTGATGGAAGCAATATCGCCGCGCAACACCGCGCACGGCCAAATGGAAACATTTTCCCCCACCGTAACATCACCAATCACAACCGCTGACTTATGGACATAACTGGTCGCGTGAATAACCGGCACTTGCTCATTGATGCGTTCTCTCATATGAAACTCCTTTTACAGGCTTAACCGGGGATGAAGACAACTGAAGCCCCCAATAAATAAAAATACTCACAATGCCGGGCAACACATAGTAGACAACGCGGTAAATAAGCGTGGCCATCAGCGCGGCATCCCAATCAATACCCATCTGTGCGTAAACGGCCGTCATCGCCAGTTCCATCGCACCCAGACCACCGGGCAGAATCGGGATCAGCGTGGTCACCATCCCAATCGCAAACCCTGCTACTAATACCCCGGCCGTAATGTGCACACCCACGGCGCGAAATGCAAAATATAAAACTAAAATCGTAAATAACCAATCGGCACAGACATAAACAATTGTCCAAGTCATTTTTTTCTTTTTCTTGTGAATCAGTGCAATTCCTTCATCCAACTGATCCATAAATTCATCATAATGCCCTTTTTTAATTAAGGCACCAAATACATGGAATAACACCTTATTGATCAGTTGGAAGATGCGGCGTACCCCTTTAAACCGCCATTCATCATTAAATAAGAAAGCCGTAATCACCGCACAAACCGCACACATGACAATAATCAGTAAGAAATTTTTTAACAGTTGCAATGTGGTCGCCGAAGAACTAAACAACATCAAAATAGAACCCTGCAAAATAATAACCGCTAATACAAAATATAATAACACCGTAATCACAATACTGGCGGTAACACAGGTTCCAAAAGGGATCCGGCGGCGATTAAGCAAGTGGGCCCGCAAGGCAAATCCGCTGGCCCCTAAAGACGAAACCACATAATTGACTGTAGTAGATACCAACGCAATCCCAATAGCGGCACTTTTACTGATCCTACGCCCCATCACCCGCAACACTTCATATAAGCTCATTCCCATGGCTACATAAATTAAAGCGGAGGAGAAAACAGATAGAAACAAATAACGCGTTTGCACGGTCTGCCATATTTTGACAAAACTGTCCTTCGATTGGTACACCAAAAAGGCCAACAATCCCAGAGACAAAACAATTCCTAACGCATATAGCAGGTATTTAGTTGTTTTTTTCACAAGCCTACCCTTCAACTTTTAACTCCATAAATTATATAATTTATTCAGTGAAAAAACATATTTTTGCCCACTTTCGGGCGCAGGAAAACAGATTATGAAAAGTATTAAAGTAATTGGCGCCAAGGGCCACAATTTAAAAAATATTACCGTGGAAATTCCCAAAGATAAAATGACAGTTGTAACCGGGCTTTCCGGCTCGGGAAAGAGTTCACTGGCATTTGATACCATCTACGCAGAAGGGCAACGCCGCTACGTGGAAAGCATGTCCGCCTATGCGCGGCAATTTTTGGAGCTGATGGAAAAACCCGACGTGGAACACATTGAAGGTCTTTCCCCGGCCATTTCTATTGAGCAGCGAAACCCGTCTAAAAATCCACGCTCTACCGTGGCCACCGTTACCGAAATTTATGATTATTTGCGTTTACTGTTTGCACGCGTGGGACACCGCTATTGTCCGCAGTGTGGCCGCCCGGTGGAAACATGGAGCGTACAGGGTATCGCACAGGATATCTTGAAAAAATTCCCCGACAAAACCTTATACATTTTAGCCCCGGTTGTCCGCGGACGGGCCGGCACGTACGAAGAACTTTTTGCCAAGTTTAAAAAAGAAGGATACGTTAAAGCACGCGTCAACGGATCCGTGATTACATTGGACCACACCCCCACGCTAGAACGCTATAAAAAGCATACCATTGAACTAGTGGTAGACGAATTTTACGTCGATGAATTTGACCGCGAACGGCTTGTAGAAAGTTTGGAAAGCGCGCTCAAATACGCCAAAGGGCTGGTACATATTTTGGAAACCAACGGTCAAAATCCGGTTGATTTTACATACAGCGAAAGCAACGCCTGCGCGCATTGCGGCATTGGGTTTAGCGAACTAGAACCGCGACTTTTTTCCTTCAACTCGCCCTATGGCGCGTGCCCAGACTGCAATGGATTAGGGGTAAAAATTGAAGTAGATGAAAATCTCGTCGTACCGGACCCAAATCGTTCCATCAATGAGGGGGCTATTGAAGCGTGGGATAATCCCGTCACCACGCGCACGCACCGGTGGAAAACGTCGTGGAGCGGATATTATTATGATATTTTAAAACAAGTCTGCCGCCGCAATAAAATCAGCATGACTACTCCGTGGAAAAAACTGCCTAAAGCGCAGCGCGATTTACTTTTGTACGGCACGGGTGGGGCAACATACACGTCCATTATTTCCGGCGGAGAAACAGAATTTGAAGGCGTCATCACTAACTTAAAACGCCGCGTGGCCGAAAGTGAAAGCGATTTTGTCAAAGAAGAAGTTACCCAGCGTTTTATGCGCGAAATTACCTGTCCCACCTGCCAAGGTAAACGATTAAAACCGGAAGCACTTTCCGTCAAAATCAACGAAAAAAATATCGACGAACTTACACAAATGCAGGTTTCGGCCGCTAAAGATTTTTTTGAGAAAATACAGCTTACCGACAAGGAAAAAATTATCGCTAAAGATGTACTCAAAGAAATCCGCGCACGATTGGATTTTTTAAATAGCGTGGGCTTATCCTATCTCACACTTAACCGAAAAAGCCAAACACTCTCCGGCGGGGAGGCGCAGCGCATTCACCTGGCCACGCAAATCGGCTCGGGATTAACGGGCGTGCTGTACGTACTGGATGAACCCACCATTGGGCTTCACTCGCGCGATAACGACCGTCTCATTGACACCCTTAAAAACTTGCGTGATTTGGATAATACGCTCATTATTGTAGAACATGATAAAGATACGATTTTAGCCGCTGATTACGTGGTAGAACTAGGCCCGGCCGCCGGGGAACATGGCGGTGAAATTGTGGCTTCACAGTCCACCCAAGATTTTTTAAAAAATAAAAATTCACTGACGGCCTCGTACTTAAACGGACGGGAAATTATTTTGCCGCGAGAAAAATTACGCAACGGAAACGGTAAATTTTTAACTATTTACGGCGCGCGCCAGTTTAACTTAAAAGACATCAACGTCAAAATTCCGCTTGGAAAATTCGTGTGCGTAACGGGAGTGTCGGGCTCGGGGAAAAGTACGTTGGTGCATCAAATTCTATACAAAGCGCTGGCGCGAAAATTCTACGGGGCTAAAGACGTACCCGGCGAACATGACAATATCAAAGGATTGGATAACATTGACAAAGTGATTATCGTGGACCAAAGTCCCATTGGCAAAACGCCGCGCAGTAACCCCGCTACTTATACGGGTGTATTTTCACACATCCGCGATTTGTTCGCCCAAATGCCCGAAGCCAAACGACGCGGCTACAAGCCCGGGCGGTTTTCCTTTAACGTCAAGGGCGGACGATGTGAAAAATGCCAGGGAGACGGTATTTTAAAAATCCAAATGCAATTTTTGCCGGACATTTACGTCAAATGCGAAGAATGCAACGGCCAACGCTTTAACGAAGACACGCTGCAAGTAAAATTTAAAGGGAAAAACATTGCCGAAGTGTTAGATTTAAGTGTGTCGCAAGCGTTAGAATTTTTTGATGCGATTCCTAAAATTAAGCGTTACTTGCAAACCCTCAATGACGTGGGGCTTGGATACATTAAACTGGGCCAAGCGGCTACCACGTTATCGGGCGGAGAAGCGCAACGCGTCAAACTGGCTGACGAACTTTCCCGCAAAGGAACAGGGAATACCTTATATATATTAGATGAACCGACCACCGGCCTTCACTTTGCCGACATTGATAAACTGCTGCATGTGTTGCACGGGTTGGCCGATAAGGGAAACACCGTTCTTATTATTGAGCACAATTTGGACGTGATCAAAACAGCCGATTGGCTAATTGATTTAGGACCGGAAGGCGGCGACAAAGGCGGACAAATTGTCTGCGAAGGTACTCCCCGCCAAGTAGCCGCGTGCAAAACGTCGTATACCGGCAAATATTTAAAACCGGAGTTGGATGCGGTGGATCAATTCCTTAAGAAACATCCGGAACGGAAATTGCACCAAATTTCCACAAAATCAAAAAAGAAATAAAAAACCCCGGGCTTTAAACCCGGGGAAATGGGAACTAATCTGTCCAACAAGTATAATCGGATAAACAATTACCGATATTGTTTGTAAAGCCGGCTCTTTTACAACTTCCGGAAACAAGATTCCATGATCCTCCTCCACTTAGAGTATCTTGGCAAAATGTTAATTCTTGATTGGGGCATCGCATGATGGAATATTTATGGGTGGCATCTCTGCGAGTCGCTGATATCGTAGAACCGCCTCTACAACCAAAATAAGGTTGCCCACCGTTCGGGTCTAGCTGGTAAATAAAATCTTTTGTATTGAATGTTTTTCCGCTTGCATTGTTTCCACTCTCATCGGTAAACGTAAGAGAAAGATCCGCAAAAGAAGTAGGATTTGCTCCATCATTCTCCATCTGATATACCCGGTAAGCCGTGATGATGCTGGCTATCATTTGTTTTGCTTCTGCCACGCGTGATTTTTCCACTGCACGTTGATACTGCGGCAAAGCTACGCTCGCTAAAATACCGATAATGAGCACCACCACTAAAAGTTCAATTAACGTAAACCCGCTTTTCATTTGCTTACTGAACATAAAAACCTCCTAAGGCAAAATCACCTTACTCATATTATATATAATTTGTTAGGATATATATGTATATGGAAAAAAAACATAAACACCTTTCCCACACTTCCACTCCACAAACGGCCACCCCGGATACGCAAACGAATTTCATCCATCAGGCCCTTGTGCATGGAACGGGCCTGTTGGGGCTCCTAGTCAGCCTTTGTTTTTTTACGGCCACTTATGACACTGCGCAAGTCAAATTAACACTCTTTCACATGGGGGCTGTGCTTCTTTTATCCTTATGGGCAGCAGCTAAAATAGCCCTTAAACAAAATCCGTTTTCCCGGGAAAGATTTCCCTTTTTACTACCCATATTCGTCTATCTGGGATGGCAAGGATTTTCTTACGCGTTGGCCCCCTACCATTTAGAAGCGGCTGAAGAATTTATAAGACTTTTCTTATATGGGGGAATTGTGTTATTAGTTGCCACCGAATTTACCCAAAAAGATATTAAAATACTGACGAATTACATCCTCATTACGGTTTGGATTTCTTTTGGGTACGCACTACTGCAAATACTAAATATCTTCTTCCCTGGGCTGGATCCCGTTAATTGGCGCGGATTTTTCACTAAACGTGTGTTCTCTACCCACGCAAACCCTAACTTCTTCGCCGATTTTGTTGTTTTTACTTCTTGTATTATAGGGGCAACCTATGTAATCACACGCAAAAAATCACTCCTCACATTACTAGGGGTGGGCGCAGTTGCCCTTTTTTATACGGAAAGTAAAGGGGCTTGGCTGGCCTACGCTTTTTGTGCGGCTTTGGCAGCTATCGTCTACACCAATACGCTATCTGTCGGATTAAAAAAACATCTGAAAAAAATCAACGGTTTTGTATTACTCTTGATACTTATTGCTACGGCGTTGACGGGGTATTTCACCAAACAGCGTTTTCAATCCGTCAGTTTCCGCACACACACGTGGTTGGCCACAGTCGAGATGATTAAAGACAATCCCATCCTCGGAGTAGGTACAGGGAATTTCAAGGTGATTTATTCTGCTTACCGGCGCCCCCAAATTTTTTACATTGAGAAATTGCACAATGTAGAAACCCAACATGCGGAAAATGAAATTTTAGAACAAGCCGCCGTAGGTGGACTGGTAGGATTGGCTTTATTCATTTGGTTGATGGGGTCTGTATTTTATTTAGCGTGGCGGCGGTTGAAAGATAGCGGCCAAGATCCGTCCTTACTGGAACGCAACTTATATTTATGGGGTTATGCCACTGCGTTGGCCGGGATGTTTGTGCACAGTTGGGTGGATGTAAGTATCCATTTTGTTTCCAGCGGTTTTTTCTTTGCTTTACTAATGGGAGTCGTGCTTGCTTTATGTATTCCCCCTCAAGAAGAGAAAGTTGTGTTACCACCTGCTTCGCCGCTCCCTATTTTGCTTATTTTACGAGGAGCCTTAACCCTTTGCTGGATTGCCTTGATGGTCCGATTCTTCTATCAATTTCATGAAGTTGCTTCTCCCCTTTCGATGCGCACCTTTGGAGAAGCTTCATTAGTATTTATTTCGTGGAGTGTATTAATCCTCGTATTAAGTGCGGCCGGTTACCTTCTTCTCGCAAGTGCCTTCCGTTTGAAAAATGCATGGGCGTTGTTGATACTTATGCTTGTTCCAATTTTGTTCTACGGGGCTTTTAGTCTGTTCCGCGCCAATCACTACTACAGTGTAGGGATTTCCTTAGCGCAATTGGGGAATAATGATGGAGCCATTGCTTACTTTACTAAAGCAGTTCGTGCCAATCCACTCCAAGTAGAATACCGGCAATTTCGGGGAAATGTACTGGCAATTGCACTGCAAATGGGCAAAATATTTTCTCCCAACCGCGGTGACAGCAAAGCGCCTGCTAATGATTTTGAACGCGCTTTGCGCGATTTCGAAGCGGTGGAAAAGGCATCTCCCAATCATCCGTTGCTACACCACAATCGTGGGCAGTTGTACTACACGATGGCTTTACGCCGCTCTGATGATGCCACGCGTGCACGTAACGACGAAGAATACGAGGAAATCAAACAAGATGCTTTGAATTTAATGGCTCAAGCAAAGAACTCTTTCCAAAGAGCGCTCTTGGCAGATCCGGTCAATGAAACCACGTATGCTTTTTTAATTCAAATTGGGTTATTAGAAAACGATTTGACTAGTGCGCAGCAATGGCTTGACCGGTATTACCAAGGGCCCGACGGCGTAAGTGAGGAAGAATTTTTAGCACCCTTACGGGAAAACCCACGTATGAGAGTCCTGGCACAACAAATTGCGGCGCGCCGGGAACGACGGTAAAGCCAATTTTTCTGCAAAAACTTTCCTTTTTTTGTAGAATATAAGAGTAGGATAACGCACGTTTTTTTGCCAAGATAGCTCAGCTGGTAGAGCAGCCGCTTCGTAAGCGGCAGGTCCGGGGTTCGATCCCCCGTCTTGGCTCTTTTTTTCAGAAGGCGTTTTTAGGGAGTAAAAACCTTAAAAACGCTTTTTTTGCGTCGAAAAAACTATTATTCCAAATTGTAAACTAAGCAAACTAAAAGGGAGTGAAGTCGGCAGAATTTTTGCACATGTTGAGCACACCCATTCATATGTTTCTGGCAAAAAAACACTTCGTTTAAAATTATAAACTTCATTTAGACGAAATTTGTAATTATGTGAAAAGCCGCACATAAATAGTATTGTTTTTCTGCTATTTTTTGGTATACTATGAAAAGGAGAACTTATAAATGGAGAATAGTATGAACAAAAATCATAAATCTGGTTTTACACTTATTGAATTGTTAGTCGTTGTACTTATTGTCGGTATTTTGTCTGCGGTAGCCTTACCGCAATACAGCACTGCGGTAGAAAAAACACGCTCTGCAGAGGCGCTTTCTTTGATGAACGCTATTGCCGGTGCGGCTGAACGGTACTGCTTTCAAAAAGATGTGTGGCCGACAACTCTATCAGAGTTGGATATTGAGGTTCCGCATGTTTCTGGTAGCGAAACTGATTTCGGTGGAAAAAACTTCAAAGTAGAATTCTCTGTGGGTACAGGCGAAAGTTGCACGGATACCAATAAAAAATTGGTAATAAGTGCTACGCGCGGCATTACAGACGGGTACATTTTAAAAACCACTTTGACTCCAAAGGAGGATGAAACTATCGAAGCCAAACGTACTTGCACTAGTGACAATACTAAAGGTACAACTTATTGTAATTCGATTACCAATGGTCATAACGATGGTTTCTAATTTTTGTTATGCAAAAACCCCCGGACTTTCCGGGGGTTTTTTATTTGCATAAACTTTCATCCACGCAAATACAATAATGCACTAGTAGCGCACGGGCATTCGTATCATTGACGCCAGGGTCCTTGTAATCAAAACCCACCGTGCATGCAACTATATTATTTGGTTGTTTGTAATTTTTCACGCACCCGCTCAATATCAGTGCGATGAACATTATCCACCATCCGCTGCGCACGAGCTCTCTCCTCTGCAATTCTTTTGAGTTCTGCTTTTAAGTTTTCCAGCTGAGCAGACTTGCTTCCGCTTTTGGAAGCGAGTAAAACAACCGCCCCCAGCAGACAAAGAAATCCACCGATCATTCCAATTTGAATCCACATTATTTATCCGCCTTTCCGATAAAGCTACCATCATAATTACACAGAGAAAGCGCACTAAGCACTTTAATTACTTTAGCCAGTATATTGTCATCTTTTGGCGAAGGGGTCAGTTTGACAATCAGCGTGGTAAGTGCCACAGCAGCCCCAATAATTTGTAACACTTCGTCGTAATGTTCTGTAATTATTTTTATCATTTGTATTCTCCTGTTTTCATCATTTCAGCCAATTCCCTAGCCCGATAACCAACCTGTACGGCCCAATAGCTTTCTAACATTTCGTATGAGGTGCGGTCATAATAACCTTGTTTCAAAGCCGCTAGCATCTTCTTAAATGTCAGCAATTTTTTAATGCCCATATTAAAACACATATCTATCAGCACAAATTGACGAACTTCATCTAACTTTTTACTCCATGGGATATTTTCTCCCACGTCCATCTGCGCACGCACTATATCTTCTTGAAGCAATTGCTCTGACACGTTTAACGAGATGCCGTTTTCCAAATTATGCCCATAACCAATGGTTAAATGGCCCGTCGGGCACGTGTACGGTTGTAAACTTAATCCTTCGTATTTTTTGATATATTTTAACCACGTAGGATTCATCTCAAATGCTCCTTCAAATACTCGTTCTCGCTCTCCAGTTTTACAATGCGCCGATCGAATGAATTATGTCGCTCTACTTTTACTTCCAGCCGCGCGATGTCGCGCCGAATAGCACGCAATTCCAACCAACAGGCGCCTGCCATAAACGTAATATAGATGACTTCTTTCCAAGTAAGTCCAATTTCCGTCATATTTCACTCTCCATTGGCACAAGCCCATACGCCTCGGCTGCCGCTTCTTCGGATGGGAAAACATCCCATCCTTTATTGATTACAATGCGACTTGCGAAAATCGGATTCCCTTCTTGGTTTACTTCGCCCGTATCATACCACTCTTTGGATTCCGTACGCTCACAGTGCAAAATTTCATAACAAACTCCATTTGCATCTTGATAATTTCCTTTTTTATTTACTTGTTTTCGAAATACCATAATCCCCCCTTATGCTACCGTTAAGCTCCATCCTTTGTTTAGGGCAATATCTTTATCTGCTTGTGTCAAATCCGAAGTTCCAGCACATCCTACTACGGAGCAAGTCTTTGTCATTGAAGCAAATCCCATAAACCATGGAATACCGTTGCTGGAAATACAGCTATTGGCTATATCCATTGTTCCTTGGAAATAGGCATCATTAAAAGTAGGTCTGTTCCCGAAAGTTTCAGTATCGGCTAGTTTCGTAATTTGACCAGTAGCAACAATGTCTTGCGTATATGCATTATTGCCTGTTTTGTATGAAACAATGATATTAGCCCCATCATACGTTAGCTTAATATCATAGCTTGTATTATCCTGTAATGTGGCAGTACCACTAACAAAAATACCTTCACCGTCATAATAATACAGTTGTAAGTTTTTACTCGCCGTAATAGACAAAGCAAAATCTCCATAATACACGTATTGTTGTCTAGTAATGGTGCCAGTTGTGATTCTTAGAACCATCTCAAATGGATTTACTGCGTCAAAGTAGTCTTGGGCTCCTGGAAGTGCAGGGATCTGTAAATAATTACTATCACCAAAATTACTAACTACTCCATCCGTAATAGTTGGACTTCCTGTTACCGCATAACCCACATTGTACGGCAGGGATTTAAACAAATTGACTAATGCTCCCTTATCCAACCCGGTATAAGATACATCTAATTGCGGGATATCATTACTGCTAAATGGAGCCAACGGAGAAACGGTCAAAGCTTTAATACCATTTATTTGATAAGATGTGTCCGCCCCAAGTGCTAAACGGGTTATATTTACACCAGATGAGGCATCAATAGCCATTGGTTTTAAATAGGAACAGTTTTGAAATAATTCTGCTATATAACCAGAGTCGGAAAAATCAAAAGCTCCTTCTAACGTTTCTAATACACTATTCAAACCAAACAGACTATCCACCATTTTAAAGGTTAGATTTTTGCCTTTTATTGATTTCAAAAATTCGTTCCAGTATATGTTATAGAACGTGCCACTTACTATGGCGTTATTTATAATAATCTTTTTTAGCTTTGTCTTTTGGAACGCTTCTCTAAATGAAACAGTCGCTCCCGCCCCATCTAAGGCAGGGATATTCACTAAAGATGTGGAATTTAAAAAAGCAAAATCCATATCAGTTACTTTCAAGGAATCTTGATTAGAGGTTACAGATTCAAGTTGATAACAGTTGACGGCAAAAGAAGAAAGGCTCAAAGACGTTGTGGTTGTATTTTCAAAATGCGCCCACAAAACCCCCGGTGATTCGGCTAAATAAGCGGAGGCAATTTTATCCGTGCTAACGCTGGGAGTAATACGAACGATATGGGTGCGTAAAGCAGACGGATACGTTACATCAAAACCGCTTGTCAATGCTAATGTTTGCCAATTTAAAGTGGTTAAAACGTTGCTTGCAGTAGTGGCTTGTTTGATACCATCTACAAATAAGTCATACGAGCCACTATTTGAAGTGGTTATTTTCGCTTTAAACTCAGGGTAAGTAGCGTAATCGGCACTATGACCTACTAGGAAATAGACAGAGTTTGGAACAGCCCCTTTGCGAATATCCATCCAGTCGGCAGGTTTTTGCCAGGGTCTATCTTCATCCAGTTCCGCATCAAGTGCGGCAATATCTTCTTTATTAGTTTGTACCTGTGAAACGGTGCTGGAAGTTACCCCTGAATTAACTGCCGCTAATTGTGCCGCAGAAAGCGAATCCTGTTTACTTGCTAATGCCGTAGTCAAAGCGGCTGGTTGAACTGCCGTAGCGCCGGCGCTAGCTCCGGAACGAATGGTTTCTAAATCTTCAATAACACCTTGTTTTTCATCAAGTCCTTCCGATAGGGCCGTGTTCGTAGCATAGTCTCCGGATGCCTGTTTGCCATCTAACGCTGTTTGAAGTGCAGCATCCGCTTCTTGCCGGGCAGTTGTTTCCGCCGTCAGAGAAGTTTGCAACTGTGTATCCCCATTCTGACGGGCGGTTGCCTCCGCGGCAATAGAATTTTGTAATGTTGTCACGGCTCCAGCACGAGCAGAAGATTCCGCCGTAATATTGCTCTGCAACGTGGTATCTGCTGATGCACGTGTTTCGGCTTCACTAGCCAAAGCGGTTGTATTAGACGTAATTTGAGTTTGGTTGCTTGTAATCTGGGATTGCAACTCTTGGGAGATTAGCGTTAATTTATCATACCCTTGTTCCAGAACTTCTGTATCTAATTTCCCCTGCCGCAACAAATCAATGCCTTGAGTAATGGGCGTTTTACGCAGAAGCGTAATTTTGCAACCGGTGCCTAAAGGAGATTGCCCACTGGACGTAGTTGGATAAATAACTTCCGTATGTGTTGCATTTAAATCAAAATTTTCTACTTGTGAAATTTCACCTTGTATTGAAGTAATCCAAACTTGTAAATCTTGCGCTTGAGCAAGTGGAAAATCCACTTCCCAGACGGTATTAACTCCATTTCCTGTGTAGGTACGTTGAACAATTTGTGTTGAAACAGTCATGATATTCTCCTATAGTCCCAATAAATTTTTGATATGTTGCCAGGCTTCGTCTTTTGAAACAGACGTTAGCACTTCATATTGCACACGACAAATTTCCTCTTCTGAAAACCCCTTCTGAGCCAATTGTTTTTCAATTCGACGCAAAAGCCATTGTTCCTCTACTAAATCATCGCCTCCTTGCCGGTTGTAAAAAGCCGCCTGCAACAATAAAAAATCACGAGCAGATAAATGGCCCTGTTCATAAAATTTTTCGTTTTCTTTTTTATTCCCCGAAAAATAACATTTCATAAAGCGCGCTGCAGAAGTAAAGTTTTTTTCTCTTTCCAAACAATGGCAAATTTCATACAACGTCCTTAGTTCTTCCCCGGAAAAAACAGTTTGACCCGCCAAAGTTTCCAAGGCTTGCGCACGCGACTCGTGGGCTAAATCTTCCAAGATCCCTGCCTGCAAAAATGCTTTTTCCCGTTGTGCAGTTTGTTGAGCAACGATCAGGTCCTTGATGATTTGTTCTCCTATGGATTCATTTGGATTTGGAATTTGTTTTTTTGCCCACTCCATAGCAGCCGGAATATCTTGTGGAAATTTTTCTCGTGCACGCTCCCACAAGTCTTCTGCTTCTTTCTCTGCAAAAATTTGACAAATTTTCAATCGACAATCCTCTTGGAATTCGTCGGAAAAATCTTTTTTCCCCATCTCCAACACCTGGTATGCCAACTTCCAGTTCCCTTCCTCCAATGCTCGAAGTAAACAGGCTTCTTCTGTATTCCGGCGCACATTATGCAAACGTGCCACAATCTCTTCCTTTGATAACAGAAACTCTTCTAAATGAGTCTGGTATACCGTCAATTGAGCTTCCAAATAGGCCTGTAAGATTACCAAAGAATCTGCCTGGGCACCTACTTGGCAAATCACCAAAGCCTCTTCTTCCAATTGCTCTTGCAACTCAGAATCTTGATGTCGTTTTTCTTCTTTTTCTTTCGCGGAATGCAACAATGCATAATCCGTTAAAACAGCTTTCTCTTCAGATAACTGGGAAGCATTTTCCAAAATTATTTTTTCCAAATTCTCTTTTCCCTGGGGCTGCTTTATTTGTGCAACCAACAAGGCTCGCAATTTTATTTCCTCATCGGTCGAAAGCAATTTTTGTTCCGTTTTATTCTCCTCCGGGAAAGATTTTTTTTCTAAGTGATATACGGGTATATTGGGCATATAATTTATCCTTGGGTAAAAAAAGAAAGAAGTTGAGAACCTAATTTCCAACCGCTACGCGCCTTTCGGTACGTTCGGGCATATCCGGCAGATTGCTCTTGTAATTGACGAATTTTTTCTGTTGCTTCTTGTTTTTGCTGATCCAGTGCTCCTGTCAATTCAGCAGCCGCTTTCTCTTCGTTGAGTAACTGCTGCAATTGATTATTCTGCAACCATTGTTGCACGGTAGCGGATTGAGCTGTTAATCCTCGCGAGGCCCATTGTGTTTTCTGGCGAGATAACTGATCTTGATACTTTTGGTAAGCCTCTCGTCTTTCTTGTGCAGCAGAGCGAAGCAAATTTTTTTCTTCCTCCGCGTACTCCTCACGAATGGCTTGAGCCTGCTTATTCGCTTCTTGTATAAGCGAGCGATAGTAATTTGAAGTGGATTTTTGTTTCTCCACCGCATTCATGGCGGATGATACTTTTCGTCCTGTTTGTGAAACTATTCCTCCCATAAATTCCTCCTAAATGTACATTTCAAAAAAAGTTGCCCATTAAAATAAGTGCCATCATTTTCTATGCTTCCCCCCAATCGGGAAATCAAGTTTTGCGCAGCAATATACCGTGCATCCACATAGTTAAATAATTCACCGTAATACGCTTGCCATTCTCGTAAAAAAAACCGTGCCAGTTTAACAAACGCAACAGGCTTTTGGGATGCTATTTCCCCGGTCATCAGCCAAACGAGCGCGTAAGGAGCCAGCAAATAAGGGTGATAAATTCCAGCAAGCAGCATGGGTTTTTTATCGTAGAAAGCAGCTACACTCACGGCTGATACCGCAATAAATTTTTCCAAGCATTCACCCGCCTCTTGCCCAGGATGCGTAGCCGCTAATTCTGCACAATCTGCCTCACGCAACACGGCCGCCAACTTGATTCCGTCTCCCTCATGGGCCGGACGCACCAACACGCGCTTCGGATTTATTTCTCTCATTTTTCTCCCCTTAAGCAAGCCGCAGCGTAAGTGATAACACCGTCAAGGGAAGCGGCACCGCTTGTTCAATCTGCACGCAAGCACCCCGTTCACAATGTCCGGCAACAGATAAGGGAAAATCCCCTGTTTGCAACGCAATCGGGCTATTGAAATTTTCATCTGTACGCTGAATTAATTCTTCTAACGGTTCACCGGCCATACCGGCTTTTCCGCCACGGCTGTCTAACAATTTGAGCGTGATGGAGACAATGCGTTTTGCTTTATCAGGCGTTGTATTTTGTACTCCAACGGGAAGCGTTTGTAATTGTGCCGTATAAGCTAACCCCACTTGGGCTTGATAGACCGCGTGCGGCAAAGTAAGCGTACCACTTTGAACTGTTTGCGGGGAAAGCACATTCCCGTCCGCTAAAATAGCTACCGTTTGTCCATTCAAGTGACTTAATCCTGTAAGCGTAGAAAAAGATTCATCCGCCTTGAACGAAACCGCCGCATCCATAAAAAGTTGATCTTGCGGTTCATAAGAGGCCAAACGATTACTCATTTTTTCAATATTCCAGCCGTTGGACCGTTCTACCGCCAACCAAACCTCGTCGTAACCAGCATGTGGAATCGTGCACACACTACGGAAAGAACCTTGTGTGTCATGATGACTCCAAGCACAAACATCTTGTTCCGCCAAATAGGTTAGCGTAGCTAACTGGCCATTTTTAAGTACACACCACACCCTATAATCCGGTTCTTGTTGATAACATAATTCACAAATCTCTTGATTAAAAAATAGATGTTTTGCATAAAGGGTTAAATCATTTCCCGTATACGAAGCCGTAGCATAATCGTAATAAAAATCACGCAAGGTGCCGGCGCGTGCCTGCACGAATAATACTCGGTTTCCGACTACAACCGGGGCTACTGCTCCTGCCCCACGTTGTCCTTGCTGATTCACCTCCACCGTACTTGGAGTTAAAGCCCCAGCACAAGAAATACTCCATTCACTCCCGGCCGTAAATACGAGTAATTTTCCAGCAACCGCTGTAGCACGAATTGCATTTAACTGTTTACTGGAAAGATGAATACTGAAACTATCATCATCGGCCAGGGCAGCACGGCGATGGCCAAAATGGGTGTAATCTCCCGTCTTAGAAAACCACACCGTTTGCGGTTCTTCCGACGTGCCTGCCAGTCCAAAACGATCTTGAAAGAAAAAACCACAAGCCGGATACCCATTTTTGGGACTAAAGGAACCTTCCGCCCAATTACTGGTCCAGGAAGAGGAGCCAAAATTTTGTTCCACCGTTACTTGTACTTGCCGTGCACTCACAAAATCCGTAACTAACACAATACCTTCTTGCACGAAAGGTTCCGTATTTAGTTCATAAGCAGCTTCCCCCGTGATATTGAGCCCTCGCAGACGAAGGTAATATAATCCTCCTGTATCTTCTAACACTCCTTGCGTAGCAATGGCATCATCTCCAGCAACGCGAGAAAATGTTTGATGCGTTTGCCACGTGGCACCTAAATCCGTCGATTGTTCAAGCACAATTTGTCCTGTCCAGGAACCGGACAAATAAAGTTGCCAATCACCGCCCGTTTTAAAGGTGGAAGAGGTCCCGTCATAACTAATCGTGCCAGAAACAAACGGATTTTCCATCGCGTGTGTTAAGCTAAAACGTCCCCCCACATGACTGGGCGAAAAAAGGTCAAAATCACTCTCTAATAAAAATAACTCGCCGCCCTCTACCTCAATTTCTCCGGCGTTAGCGCCTCCGGCCAACGTATACGATAATGTATACACCGCCGGGCGCGTGAAACTGTTTCGGTATTCCAGCACCAGCGTATTCCCGTTGCAATCTCCACCTGTGGCCTGCGGCGATTCTATTTTCATAACGCCCCCCAAGTTATACGCCGCGTACCCAGCAGAACCATACACCCGGTTAAATTCACTTACTAAAAACTCTATATCCAACCCATATCCATGGGCGTAAAAAAATTGCTCTCCGTTAAAATATCCCCACACAAAATAATTGGGATCTACCGTCGGCAGGAAGGAAACACTGGCCTTTACTCCGTCGGTTTCAATCGTTTCTTGGGATTGAATGACACGTAATTGATGGGTAGTATCCGCATTTCCCGGTTTAAAAGGGCCCCCTTTAATGGGCAAAACTTCCAACGTAAAACGGCCGGCAGATGTCCGTACCAGCCGACGGGGAGCGTGCGAAGGATGTGTAAAAAATAAAGTTTGATTATACTGCACATACTGCACTTGAGCCAGCTCTTCGGCCGTATAAGGCGACGTTATTTCATAAATCTCCGATTCGTCATCTAATACGCGGCCAGCCGGTGTAAAAACCCGGAGGTATGTGTCCCCCATTTCTATTACGTAAGATTCTTCCTCGTTTATCACAAAAGGAATCACCCGACAGGCTTTGTTCGTATATTTTGCCGTAGCTACAAATACAGTCCCCGGACGGTTAGAAGCACCCCCTTGCGGATGCACATAAAAATTACGGGCCGTGTGTAGCCACGTATTGTAGGCGGGGCTGTCTATACGGGCCTGTAACGAGGGGCTGATTTCGCCCCCAGTAAAGGAAGGTTGAAGATGGGTAGACGTCATTAGCGAGCCTCCGAAAAAGTATCTTGTTGCGGAAGAGTAAGAAAATTTTCCGTCATATTACTACGACGCGCCTCTTCTAAACATAATTGATATTTACTCATTAATTGCGCCGCCAGCGCCATGTCCCCGGTGAGCGTGATGGCCAAATCACACGCCAGGGCCAACGAAAAGGCTTTCACAAAAGCAGGGTCAAATTGGGTTTCATCTGTCATGCGCCGGGTATAACAGGCATAGGCTTGGGATGCCGCCGCCTCTAAAAGACGTTCTTGCGAAGTAGCATCGTATCTTTCCTGGAAAGAAAGCGCCTGTTGCGGAGCTCTTATATCAAAAATACGCTGGATAAATAGGGCAGTAGTAGGGTATTTATACAAAAAATGGCCTGGCCGCAATTCGTCTTCCTCCACCAAGGTAAGCGGCTCTTGAACTGTAGCAAAAGCCCAATTATGGGTTCTTAATACTTCATCCCGCACCGGTTCATAAAACAAATTAAGCTTCCGAGCCCGTTCATCTTCTTGAGTTAAAGACGTAATAGAAGATTGCCCTAATTGAGCCAATGCTAAATTACAAATACTTATTTTTGATACCATTTTTAAGCTCCTTTTTATTTATACTTATTTTTTAAATATTTTTTATTTTATACAAATATTACTAAATGCAAATTTATATGCTATTTTGCATTTTTTAATAGATATAAAATAAATATTATTTTTAAAAATACTTATTTTTTAATGATTTTTAAATTTAATATTAAATTTAATATAATATTTTTAATAATTAGAACAAGGGAAACATTTAAGATAGATTTACGCGAGAATACGATTTAAACTAACTATTATTAATTAGTTTTTTATGGAAAGCTGGAAAAAGCTATTTGGAAAAAAATATTTTCCTTGATTTATCCT
>CAMZDW010000027.1 GCA_947305555.1 uncultured Elusimicrobium sp. | reverse complement strand
AGCATAAATCCCCGTTAAGGTAAATTCCCGACGGGGATTTATGCAAATTTAAGTTAAAATAACCCTTTTTAGCCTCTGCCCAATGGTGTGCGAATTTATATACTAATCACGTATTCTCACTACTTAGAAGGAGAATATATTATGTTTGTAGGGGGTAATTTATGGGAATGATTGGAAGAAAAATCGTCACCCAGGCAGGGCTTAATGTCGACGAATTAATAGACTTACTAAACAAGGCTTATAGTGATGAATGGCTGGCCTATTATCAATATTGGGTAGGCGCTCAAGTAGCCAGCGGCACCATGGCCTCTACCTTAATACCGGAATTGGAAGAACACGCCAATGAAGAATTGGAACATGCTAAAAAATTAGCAAAACGCATCCTGGAATTGGGTGGCACGCCGGTACTTTCTCCGGAGGAGTGGTATCAAAAAAGCACTTGTGGTTATTTAACTCCAAAACATGACGAGGCTGCTGTCATTTTGAAACAAAATGTACAGGGAGAACGCTGCGCCATTGAAGTGTATAATAAACTATTATTTTTAGTGAAAGACAAAGATCTTGTTACGGCTCATTTGATTCGCCAAATTTTGGAAGATGAAATTGACCACGAACAAGATTTGGAAAATCTGGCACGCGATTTTCAAGTCACGCTTCCGCTGGATGATAAAAAGTGCAGTTGCCAAAAATAAATTAGACAAAAAAGAGACCCCAAAAACGGGGTCTCTTTCATAATCCATACAGAAAAAATTACCGGCGGGCTTTCCCTTTATCTTGAATCAAATTTTCCGAAGATGCATTACGCTGGAAGGGCATAATTCTGAAGATTGTTCCCCTGGTTGAAAATTTTTGAAACCACGCGGCGGGTGATATCGGGCCGGACCCGGCTAAAAATTTGTCCACCACATACGGCGTGTACTTTCCGTCCAAATTCATAATCACCAAGGTGGCCACATGATATCCCCACGGTTCGGCTTTTTTCCCATCCGCTAAAGTAAACCGATTTTCTCCGGAGGCAGTTTTTAAAACTCCGTTCAAGGGCTGTGCTACCACGCGATAAATACGCATGAGCCCCCAATTACGATGTTTAGCACTAATTTCCGCACACATTTCGCGGCCCAATACATAACTGCAAGCAGCGCATTCTTCATTGACCGGATGGCAAGTAACCGTGTTTTTTGCCTTCATATGCGCAATTGGCGTATCGATTTGAGGCCCAAAAATCTGGCGGTTTTCAAAGGAAATCACTTTATTACGACCAACTGCTAATGCCCGCTGCAAAAATTGCCTTAATAAAGCAACATCCTGTTGATTAAAAGGCCCATTAAGGCGTACATTTTTCGTAGCCCGATACACAGGGAATCTTCCTTCCAAAGCAAGGGTGTTTGCCAATAAATTCAAAAAGGCTTTTTCACGCACATCATTTTGGATATCATTAGGCTGATACGCGGGGAGTCCTCTTCTAGCAAAAAATTGCTTTAAAAGCGATTTAATTTCCGTACGATGTTTTTTATAAAATGATACTGAGTCCTTCACATCAAAACCACGAGCGCACTTACTAAAGCCATCCAACACGCCCACGTAATTTACCGTCAAAGAGCTTGGAATATCTTCCTTATACGCCGCCGTACTTACATACATATTGTAAAGATAAATAGCCTGCGCACGTACAAGAGTATCATCACTGCATCCTTGAAATCTGGCCCAAAAACCCGGTTCTTGTTCAACCGTGTTGTTGGGAAAATAAAATCGCATAAATCCCAAGCGCCCCACCCCCGGGTTCTGCTGCACTTGTGTATTTTTCTGAACAGCCGCTTCCAATTTCTTTGAAAACGGGGTGTGAAGTTCCGTCGATTGCCCTTCTGCAAACAAAGATCCTGACGAGAGTAAAAACACTCCCAATAAGAGATAATAATATTTTTTCATACTTACAGTATAAGAAACAAAAAAAACCCTCCACAAGGGCCAAAAGTCCTAAAAAATAAATACCTAAAAGTCCTATAAAAATATGAAATTATGAGTACCGTTTTATATAATAGAGGGAGAGTCTTATCATTTTATAAAAGGAGAATAATTATGTGGTATGGAATTTCCGCTCTGCGCCCCTTTGAACAGTACGCTCTTTTCGGTGTATTATTTATTGCGGTGTTGGGGCTTTTGTATGCTTTATTTTTGCGTAAACAAGTCATTAGGGAAGACTGTGGCACGCCGGAAATGTTAAAAGTTTGGGGAGCTATCCGGGAAGGAGCCAATGCGTATTTGAAACGACAACTCAAAACTATCTTACCGTTAATCGGACTACTGACGGTTTGTCTATTTTTATCCGTCTACATTGTACCGGTTTCCCAAGATTCATTGGAACGCTTCGCCGGATTGCCGGATGAAACTATTAAATTAATTGCCGCTTTTGGGCGTGCTGGCGCTTTTATTCTGGGAGCTGTATTTTCACTTTTAGTTGGCCAGTTAGGCATGCGTATTGCCGTTGATGCCAACGTACGCGTGGCCGCTGCATCTAAACGCAGTTTCGGCGATGCGTTGCGTATCGCTTACCGGGCCGGTACCGTAACCGGAATGCTTACAGACGGGCTGGGACTTCTCGGTGGAACAGTGATTTTTATTCTCTTTGGGATTGCCGCGCCAGATGCCTTGTTGGGATTTGGTTTTGGTGGTACACTTTTGGCGCTTTTTATGCGCGTAGGCGGCGGTATTTATACAAAGGCAGCTGATGTAGGGGCGGACCTCGTCGGGAAAGTGGAAGCCGGTATCCCGGAAGATGACCCGCGCAACCCGGCAGTGGTAGCTGATTTAGTGGGTGACAACGTCGGCGACTGCGCCGGTATGGCAGCTGATATTTTTGAATCGTACGAAGTCACAATTGTGTCGGGCTTAATTTTAGGGATCGGGCTGTGGCGCTTAACAGGCCATTATGAATGGATTGTTTATCCGCTCTTAGTACGTGGAATTGGGGTGCTTTGCTCCATCATTGGTACTTACGCAGTCAAAGATTCCAAACGCTCTGCCGGAAATGCGATGAAAGCCATCTTTAAGGGATATTCCATATCGGCTGTCATTTCTGTGGTAATTTTCGGTGTATTAGCCTATTTCTATATGAATACGGTACCTGGCGGTTGGTGGCGCCCGTTTGCAGCAACTACGATTGGTATTTTACTAGCGATTACCATCGACCGTTTGACGGAATATTTCACCGGCACCGAAAATAAACCGGTGCAAGAAATTAAAAAAGCAACCGCAACCGGTTCGGCCACGACTATTTTATCAGGTATCGCCGTAGGTTTTGAATCGGCCGTATGGACCACGCTGGTCATTGCCGGAGCGATTTTCTTGTCCGTAGCTATCTTTGGTACGATTGACGGTTTAAGCTCCGCTGAGAAATTTAATTTCATCCTCTACGGGGTTGCGATGACGGGTATCGGAATGTTGACGTTAACCGGCAACAACGTAGCCATGGATTCCTTCGGCCCAATCGCAGACAATGCCAACGGCATCGGGGAAATGAGCTGGCATGGCCAAACGGATGTTTCCACCCAAAAAGCCCGTCAAATTATGGCCGATTTAGACGGCGTAGGAAACACGACTAAAGCGATTACCAAAGGCGTCGCTATTGGTTCTGCGGTCATTGCGGCCGTATCGTTGTTTGCTTCCTACATGGTGGACGTTAGCAATGTGCAACGGTTGCTTAATGAAGAATGGGCAAAAAACGGAATAGATCAAACCTTGCAACTTTTGTCGAACGTAGGAATTGTGGTTTCTAACCCAGTCGTATTTGTGGGCATGTTGATTGGCGGAGCGCTGCCCTGGCTATTTTCCTCCTTCGCTATTAACGCTGTTAGCCGTGCGGCGGCACTGATCGTGCATGAAGTGCGCCGGCAGTTCAAGGGAGGCGTACTGGAAGGGAAAGCCCAGCCCGATTACACTCGCGCTGTTGGTATTTCGACCATCGCCGCCCAAAAAGAACTGGTTATTTTAGCCCTCTTGGGTATTGTTTCCCCCATCATTGTAGGGCTTGCGTTTGGCGTAGAAGCATTGGGCGGATTTTTGGCCGGAATCATTGTTTCCGGGCAGTTACTGGCCGTGTTTATGTCCAATGCCGGAGGCAGCTGGGATAATGCTAAAAAAGTAGTGGAAGACGAACCTTCCGACATTGCTGCCAACACGGGTAAAGGTTCCGAACGCCACAAAGCCAGTGTCGTGGGGGACACCGTGGGCGATCCTTTAAAAGACACCGCTGGACCGGCGGTCAATCCGCTTATTAAAGTAGTCAATATGGTGGCCGTTATCGTGGCCCCCATTATTGTCAATTATCACAACGATTTTACCCCGCTGGGAAAGGCTGGCTGGGTAGTGGTAATTACCCTACTAGCCGTATTAAGCTGGGCAATTTTATCCAGTAAAAAACCGGCTCAAGACTTAAATAAATAACTTATCCTCCTAAAACCTCCCACGCAAGTGGGAGGTTTTTTTGTATTATATTGCTATGGATATACTTCTTTTACTTCTCATATTTGGTTCTATTGGCGGATTGGGGGCTTATGCTTGCACACGTAGTGCAAAATTATCCCGATTGGCGCAAGATTATGGCTGCCAATTTGACCGAAGGAAAAATTCCGTCACGACACAGCTCTCCGCCGGAAGGCTGGAATTATTTACTCAATTTTTCCATCAATACCTTAATGTATTTACACTAACGGATCATATGGCTTTCATTCGCTTGGCAGATGATTTGATTTTTCAGGATGATAACCCGAAAACAAAGCCTCTCATGGTTTCGTTATTTACCGCCGAAATGAGAAAGACCCAATTCCCTACCCTTAAAATTGCTCCTTTAAAATCTCCTTTTGCCAAGTCACAGTATACATTAATGAAAACCAATATCGCCGCCATTGATGAGGTGTACCGTATCCATGCCCCCAATCCATCGGCTGGAATGTTATTTACTCCCTATATCATAGGGTTACTGAAAACAAATCCAAATGTTTATTTGGAGCTGAACGATAATGCACTTATTTATCATGAACATACGCTCATTTCCCCCGATAAATTAGAAGATTTTCGTTTTCGGGCCATGCAAATTTTAAGTGAATTTGAAACGATTATGAGTCAATTGGAACAGAAACAACCTGCTGCTCCGACTACAACTCCCCCTTCGCAGACGCCTAGTAATGCTGAACAACGCGCACAAGCCATGTTACAATCTTTTGCTACAACACGAAGATCCGTTTCAGCGACGCCTACAAATAGCTGGCGCTGGATTTGGTTTTTTGTAGTAGGTGCCTTATTTTTAGCAATTACGTTCTTATCTTGGTTTGCATTACATAATTGGGTTGGCCGATAGCAAACGAAGACAAATTAAATGGCGGAGCGAATTTAGTTCGCCCCGCCTTCTTTTAGAAATAGTTGATTCAAGTTTATTTTTCTTGCATTTCCGTACGAATTTGGTTGAATAAATTCGTTTGTGTCGCCCGCTGCAAGAAAGACTCCCATTCTTGTGGGGTTAGCTCAAAATCATCCATTACTTGATACGAGATTTCCTTCGCCGCATCTTTGTTTAATTTGTTTTTGCTGGCATACTCATTTTCTAACTCCACATATCGGCTTGCGATGGCATAGTCAATATCCTCTTGGGAGTAAGTAGGATGATCGTGTGAGGGCTGCTCTTCCGTAAGCGTATTAGTATCCACGACCGCAGGAACTTGTTCCGTTTGAGCATTGGCTGAAGTATTATCTACTTGAGATGTTTCTTGGGAGCCCGATACTTGGGTACGATCTCCAGCCGGGACAAATAATTCTCCATGATCCGCATCAAAATTGCGAGCAGCCGGTTCTTTATCTGTAGAATTCACAACACGTCCCAACATTAAATTAGAACAAGCCTGTGGATTTACAATAAAATATACACTCAAAATAATAAAAACTAAAATAGCGGATTTAACAATAATTTTAAGCATAGATATCCTCCCTCCTATAGAATACAAAATTTCCCGCTATTTAGCAGTTTTTTTTGTAATGGCCGAGGATTTTGTTTGTTGTAACGTTTGTACACTCTGTGCGAATTGCGGATTGGATAAAATTTGTTCCACCGTTTTCACAAAATTGGGATTTCTCATATGCTGGACAAAAACATCGCGAATTTGAGGATTTTCTCGAAGAAGGACAGATAAATCCCCACCGCTCAAGCTACTTAAATCTACCGCTACGCCTTGCGTTTCGTTTCGTAAATCTTGATTAAAAGCACGCAAATCAGGATTATCTCTATAATCTGCCAAAATAGATTGGATAGTTTCTTGCGCTTGCTGTATTTGCATTTCGGTAGATAGAGGTTCTTCTCCTAAAAAAATCTCTTTTTCTTGTTGAGGTACAAATAACACCGGGCGAGAAGGCGGCTCTGGAGTTGGAGGGGCTAATGTAAGAGGCACATTTTGGAATGAAAACACACTTGCCTCGGCCTCGCGTTCCGCTTCCCACTGGGCCGCCTTTCGTTCATAAAATTCATAACCACGAACCGCGCCCATAAACAGAAGCGCGGTTATAATGACACCAATTAAAAAGTAACTTGTTTTAGACATTACTTTACTATTTCAAACAATTCAATATCAAACACGAGGGCAGAGTTGGGCGGAATCTGTCCCACGGGACGATTTCCGTAAGCGGTATCCGGAGGACAAACCACCTGTGCCCGAGCGCCTGGTTTCATTTGTTGAACGGCTTTAGTCCAACAAGGAATCACATCTGTTAAACGCATTTGAAATTCTTGCCCACGGTCACGAGAACTATCAAACTTCGTACCGTCAATTAATGTCCCTGTATAGTGGACTTTTACGATACTATCTGCTTTTGGATTCTTCCCCTTACCGGATTTAGACAGTTTAATCATTGCTCCGTTATCCAGCGTTTTCACACCTTTCTCTTTCTGGAAGTTTGCTAAATATTCTTGTTGTTCTGCTTCCCGTTTAGCGGCAATCGTTCGGGCATCTGCTTGATATTTTTGGATAATTTGCGGTTTATATTTTTCCAGATCAGTCTGTGCTTTTTTGTTAAGCAAACTATCACGCATCCCTTGAGAAAGGGCTTTATAATCATCTTCATTATCAAGTATGAGTTGGCGCTTCAAATTATCACCTAATAAAAAACCTAGCGAATAAAGCATTTTATTGCGCTCAGCCGTATCCTGCTGTGCAGCAGGAGCGTTGGAAGGCGCCGCCGCCTGGTTGGATACTGCATCTGCTGCTACCCCTATCAAAGGTGCTGCTAGCAAGGCAAATAGAATCATTTTTTTCATTATTTTCTCCCTTTATTACTTTGTATTTAAATAAGCTTCCAAACGAGTTTGGATCTGTTTAGCGGCTTGCTCTCCCGTGCTTTGCATGCTGCGCCGTAACGAATCCTCTGCACGAGAAGTTCCCGCCCGTTCATACACATTAAAGCGGGCAAAAGTAACTCCACGAGGGGCATCCACTAAGCTAACGGCCGCACTCGTAGATACCCAGATCAACCCTTTGATCTTTTTTGAATCATATCCATCCACGTCCGTTTGAATATCCACCGCAAGCACTTTGTCCGGGTCGGAAATATCCACAACGCCTAGCCCCATCTGGTTGAGGGCATCTACCACATAAGATACCATTACTTTACTTTCTTTTCCCTGCACATCTACCCCCACCAAAACAGCTGCCAACTTTTCTTTTAAGGCATTCTTATAAGGGGCAAAAACCTCAGGTTTGTAACTCGCCCGTTCCGAAGCTAAAAATTGATAAGCTTCGTCCAACGTCGTTCGACGGGTCACTAATGGTTGCATACGATAAGCAATACGCAGATCAGCCAACGGTTCTGCCGGAGTAGCAAATTGGGCAGATAGCCCGGCTAAAAGTGCATCTGTTTGGTCTAATTGTGGTACTAAAATTTTGTGTGCATTATCCCTTCGTAATACCGCTAGAGCATAAAAGTGTTTGCTAGAGGCTTCTTTATCACGCCACACTTTTTCTACTTCACTATTAGCCACTAAATCATTCAAAATACCTTGTGACTCTATAGCTGGAACGTGTTGTATAATATTCCGGCGCAAATTATCTAGTGCGTTTTGAGAAGCTTCTGCTTTTGTCTGCCCTTCTCCGGCAACTACGTAGTACTTAGAGCCATCATACTTATTCATATGATAAGAAACTGTATTCTTATTAAGGCCTGCACAAGCGCACAATCCTACCGCAGCGAACATGACCATTATTTTTTTCATTTTCTCCTCCTATCGGGCCGTACGGTGATGCAAGAAGATTCTTCTACCACGTTGTACGGGTACATCCTCAAAAGTATACTCTCCTATTATATTACCATATCCATCACGAAACAGGAGCTGAATATTTTGTGTACCAGGTGTCAAAAAGAGCCGTGTCATATAAATATGAGCAGGTAATGTAAACCATTGACGGGTATCTGCCCTTTCTACAGCGGCACCGAAAATATTCACCACCATCCCGGCCAAATCGCCCCAAGCCTCTTCCTTTGTAGCCGATTTAGTTACTTGGCGAGCTTGCTCCGCAGCTACCTGTTTGGCTACAGCACGCGCTGCCATTCGGAACCAGATTCCGGGCATTCGTTCTTCCAAATCCAACTTGGCAGCTGCACCTAAATCTGCCATTTTTTGCAAGCGGTACTGTTGTCCCCCGGCTTGCACCCAGGAAGAAGTAATTACGAAATGTTGAGGTTCTAACACGGGGTAAGAAAGAGTAACAGCATGCCCCATCCAACCGGCATTTATTGCATTAGCCACTTCCGGGGAAAGTGAAGATCTGTTTTCTTGCTGCGTAGACACAATGGCTAGAATTCGATCCCATGCCACTTGAATAGTAGCCGTTTTTTTAAGGGGCAGTAAACCATTGTAATGGACAACAATAACTTCCCCCAACTCATCGGCATTCGCCGGCACTGGGAAATCGGGTGCATTTACTTTTAATAAACCGCCCAATTTGGCATAGGCGTTCATGGCATTTTGCCTGGCAATGCGGGCATCCGAGCGCTGACCAACCGATTCAAAAATTAAACTTGCAAAATATTGTACAAAAGGGTCATCATTATATCCGGTTTTTTTACTTCCACGTAGCTGGTCTAAAAAGAATACTGCTTTCCGTGCTTCTACAGCAGCATCCATCAGATTGTTTCGCTGTAAGAAATTCATGGCCCGGTAAAAATAAGTCATGGCCCGTTCATAGGTTCCCACTTCATAGGGGGCCGTTAAATCGTTAATTACAAGCTGACCGGCTTTTTTGGTAATACTTTTCGTGTAGAGTTCTTCAATGCGATCTTGGGCTTGGGAAAAGAAAAGATCACTTTGCGTAATTTCTTGAGCATCGTGTAACAAACTCGCCCGGTCTAGATAAGCTAATACAAAATCCTGGTTGGCATACATCTTTTTCTGTTTTGCAGAGACAAGTTCTTCCGCAGCTTTAAATTTTCCGCCAGCGATCAGTTTATTGACTTCCGTTTTATAGCGCAAAGAAGGCGCCGCACACGCGGAGCAAAAGACAATTAGCCCCAACAAGTATACGCGCGCCTTCATAAAAACCCCTTAAAAGGATACTTTACTGCGTTTTACGTATTTTTTAATTTGTTTCTGTCCGTTCCAAACGATTTGATTCGTTTCGATGTTAATCAGTTTTAAGTTCGTTTGGTAGAACACCAACGCCTTGGCCCCGGATTTATCTACCACAGAATTAAGTACACCGCTAAGCATAAAATCCGCGCCGACTTCTTTACCAAATGCTTTACGGGTTTCTTCAGAAGCAAATTCATCTTGCTCTAAACGTTCGGTGCGCACTTCGCCCCGTTCAGCAGACGAAGCCACAAATTCCACTTTGCCTGAGTTTATAAGCGCCCGTTGCATTTCTTCTACAAAAACCGCCGTATTGATGTGTTCCATAGAATTATTTACTACCGTGCCCACGATTACAACCGGTTCTTTGCCATTACGCGTGACAAATTTGTTATACCAACCGCCGTTTAAGCAGTCCGTAATCATTTCTTGCGCTACCATTTGGGCATCCGTGTCATTCCAACCGCCCCCCACATCTTTAACTAAATTTGTTTCCACACGTTTAACACTGGGAGAACAAGCGAATACAAACGGTGCAACCAATAAAGCGAACCACATTTTTTTCATAAACAATCTCCTTAAATAAGATATCACTTTTATCCTATCAAATTTTACTCTAAAGCGGAACAAATAGCTGCCTGTTGAAGTGGTGCTGGCGCATGGGAACAGTCCACCGTACCGTTAGCCAAATCAAAAGCAATATAAACCGATGGATTTGTTTCGGAAGAAGCCACTATCCAATGTTCCTTTTCTAAGGTGTATTTATATCCCATACATACAAAGGGAGGTGGCGTTAATACGCAAGGGAGTTCCCCTTCCACATAAGGCTCTAATTCTGAAAAGTCCGTTGCGAATACGAATTTATGTGCATAAAAAGAATTTTGGATAAAAGCCAAATGAGCTCCTAATTCAGCTACTCGCAAATCCGATTTTGCCTGTTGATACCGTTTATAAACCGGATGAACTCGTACACCTACCACAAATAACCCTAATAATAAAACGCTTCCCCATATTAACATACCATTTCTCATGCTCATTCCCCTGTATGAAAAGGAGGCCAACATATCTAATCTTTCTATATGCTGGCCCCCTCTAAGAATAAAACTATTTTATCGTGTCTTTTGTATATTATCCCTTAATAATTGGTCAATTTGTTTTTGTTGTTCTTTTTCCAAAACAGCCGCTTTTTTAGCGAAATCAGCATAGGTGGCACTTTTGTTAGCAATTTGTTTTAGCTGATTTTCTGACGTAGATATAATGCCAACAGCTTGATTCCAAACACTCTTTTTGAACATACTATTGAGTGACTTGAGAGTTTCCTCATTATTATCACGAATTTGATCCAAGTAAACCTGCATACGCGCTTTATCAGCAGTGGAAGCCGGTCCAGTAATTTCATCATCCTCCATAGTAATGGATACCACCGCAGGACCCTCTTGCTTTGGCTTTCCAGGCTCACGGCCCAGTTTCTTAAGCTCTATACGTACTTTTTCATCTGCTAACGCCATCATTTCATCCGAATAACCATGAATGACGGAATTGCCAATAATTAATAACGGAACCCCCCCGGACAAGTGATGTTTTTGAATTGCACGAGCAAATTCCCGTCTCCCGTCGGCAGAGTGCACCTCATATATTTTCAAATCTACTTCATCAATGTATTTATTACGAAACTTTCCAGGAAAACCGCTTTGTTTAAGTTTGCGGCACCATCCGCACGAATCTGAAAGAAATAATTTCGCACTGATAGGTTCTTCGTAAGACACCGCTTTTGTTTTTTTACTGGACTTGTGGCTAGCGACCGAGGTAGTAGCTACCGTTGCATTCTTATTATTTTCTTCAATTTGACCTTGCAATTCAGAAAGGGGCACAACCTGAGTAGTTTTTTTACCTAATATTTTCGAAACGATGGCTTCAAACTGTATACTCCAAAATCGCGTAATTTGCGCTCTTTGGTCCTTACTTAAACAACCCGACAACAGACAAGTGGCCACTAAAATACATACTATTCTTCTCATAAACATCCCTTAACTCAAAAGATAGTTTTTCCAACCCTTCTTGTATTGTAGCAAATAAAACAGAGAACAGGTATTCCCGTTCTCTGTTTATGTCATTGCAGAACCTACTTCTTACTTACCGGTTTGATCCTTGCGATCGGTATAGTGCGTATGCAAGAGTTGATGTGCTTTTTTGCCACCAATCTTGTCAAAGATGCGACCATACAAAGCCATCACATCTTTGTTGTCCTGAGATTTGTAATCCAATTTTGCATCATCGGCATACAAACCTTGGGCACGTTCTTTGCGGATTTTCCAACCTTCGTATTGAGGTTGGCCTGCACCCGCCACACAACCACCGGGGCAGGACATCACTTCGATAAAGTCGTACTGGGCTTTACCGGCACGGACGTCTTCTAACAATTTGCGTGCATTGCGAAGCCCGCTCGTAACAGCCACGCGGATTTTAATGTCACCCACGACCAATTGCGCTTCGCGGAATTCTTTCGTTTCACGCAAGCTTTCAAAGATTACACGCCCTTTACGTTTGGGGTCTAATTCCGCTGCCGCATAACGCAAGGCCGCTTCCATTACACCACCGGACGCACCGAAAATAACCCCGCCGCCGGTTTTGGTACCGAACGGAGCATCAAATTCTTCGTCGGGCAAGCTGGCAAAATCAATCCCCGCCGCTTTAATCATGTTGGCCAAACCCACTGTGGTTACTACGTGATCGGTGTCGGGGTTTTTGTCCACATAGAATTTATCCAACTTGGCTTCCATCTTTTTAGCCGAGCACGGCATAATCGCAACGACTACCAAGTCTTCGCGTTTACCGCCGCGTTCTTCAAAATCAGCTTTAAGCACCGGCCCCATCATTTGCATCGGGGAGCGGGCGCTGGACAAATTCGGGATAAATTCCGGCACGAATTTCTCCACATAATTGACCCAAGCCGGGCAGCAACTGGTCAGTTGCGGCAAGCGGTCTTTCTTAGTGAAGCGGGTGATAAATTCGGTCGCTTCTTCCACAATGGTTAAATCTGCCGCAAAAGAGGTATCGTACACATAATCAAAACCAAGCATACGAAGTGCTGCGGCAATTTTACCGTCTACAGAAATACCGGGCTTAATACCAAATACTTCGCCCAATCCTACGCGCACGGCCGGAGCAATATGTACTGCTACTTTTTTATCCGGGTTGTTGATAGCCTTATAGACTTCTTCAATTTCCGAAGAATTCGGCATCAAGGCACCCGTCGGGCAGACGCGTGCACATTGACCGCAAGATACACATTCGTGGCTTTCCACCATATCCTTATTAAAAGCGGTGGCAATTTTTGCTTTGTAGCCGCGGAAGGCAAAATCAATCGCGCCGATTCCTTGTACTTCGTTACAAGTGCGTACGCAGTTGCCGCACAAAATACATTTGCTGCTATCACGCACCAAAGCCGGGGCAGTAGCGTCAATTTCGCTGGTATGTTTTTTGACTTTATAGCGAATTTCGGTAATCCCCATATCTTTGGCCAACTTTTGGAGTTTGCAATTGCCGGATTTCCCGCACAAGGTGCAGTTGTGGTTTCCGGAAGCCAGCAAGAGTTCCAAGTTGATGCGGCGCAAATTGCGGATTTCGTCGCTGTTAATGCGAACTTTCATCCCGGCTTTGGGCGTTACGCAGCACGAAGCTACAATGCCCATACCTTCTACTTCTACCAAACACAACCGGCAAGCACCATATACCTGGAGTTCCGGCTGGTAGCAGAATGTAACCATGTTGAAATTGGCTTTGCGGATGAGTTCCAATAGATTTTTTTCGCCTTCAATAGCTACTTTTTTACCTTCAATCGTAACAAAATTTTCGTTTTCCATAATATGCTCTCCCGGTTATGCCTTTACCGATATCGCCCCAAATTTACAGGTAGCTTTACAGCTGCCGCATTTGACACATTTTTTGGGGTCAATGGCGTGCGGTTTACCTACCGCACCGCTAATCGCTTGCACCGGGCAAGCGCGTTTGCACATACCGCAACCTTTGCATTTAGCCGGGTCAATTTCATACCGGGCCAACGCCTTACACACACCGGCGGGGCAGCGTTTTTCTACCACGTGGGCGATGTATTCATCACGGAAGTGTTTTAAAGTAGAAAGGACCGGGTTGGGAGCTGTTTTACCCAAAGCGCAGAGTGAACTTTTTTGGATTGCTTTGGCTAATTCTTCCAACTTATCCAATGTTTCCAACGTACCGCGTCCTTCCACAATATCGGTCAGCATAGAAAGCATCTGATCCGTCCCTTCGCGGCACGGAACGCATTTACCGCACGATTCGCGTTTGGTAAATTCCAAGAAGAAACGAGCTACGTTAACCATACAGGTTTTGTCGTTCATGACTACGAGCCCACCGGAACCGACCATGGCACCGGCCGCCTTTAGGGATTCATAATCCAGACCAACGTCCAAATGTTCTTTGGTTAAACAACCGCCGGAAGGTCCGCCGATTTGTGCAGCTTTAAATGCCGCCGGATTAACAGTACCGTCGCTATTGGTTGTTCCACCGGCTACGTCGTTAATGACTTCGCGAAGCGTGGTACCCATCGGCACTTCCACAAGCCCCGTGTTGGCAATATGGCCGGTCACGGCGAATGTTTTGGTTCCTGCACTGCCGGCAGTACCGATTTTGCTAAATTTGTCAGCGCCCATTTCGAACACTTTGGCTACCGTGGCCAAGGTTTCTACGTTATTAATAACGGTGGGTTTACCAAATAAACCGCTGTGAGCCGGGAACGGCGGTTTGACTTTCGGCATACCGCGTTTTCCTTCCACAGAAGCGATTAAGGCTGTTTCTTCACCGCACACAAAGGCACCAGCGCCTTCCATAACGTGAATTTTGAAATTAAGACCGGAACCGAAGATGTTTTCACCTAAAATACCTAATTCTTCAGCTTGTGCAATGGCCTTGCGAATGCGTTCAATGGCCAGCGGATATTCCATACGAACATACACATATCCTTCATCAGCGCCAATAGCACGTGCGGCAATCATCATCCCTTCGAGTACCGCGTTGGGGTTACCTTCCATCACGGAGCGGTCCATAAAAGCACCCGGGTCCCCTTCGTCAGCGTTACAAATGACGTATTTCTTTCCTTCGGGTTCAATACGGGCAAATTCCCATTTTTTCCCGGTCGGGAAGCCTGCTCCACCGCGGCCACGTAAGCCGGACTGAGTCATTTCTTTGCAGATTTGTTCCGGAGTCATTTCCGTATAAGCACGTTTGGCTTGAGCATAACCGCCGTGTGCGATATATTCGTTGATATCTTCCGGATTAATGCGTCCGCAATCATGCAGCAAAATGCGCTGTTGCTTGGCGTAGAACGGAATATCTTTTACCGTTTTTGCCTTTTGGTTATTGGCCGGGTTGTGATACAATAAGCGGTCAATTACTTCACCTTTCAAAAGTGTTTTCTCTACGATTTCGGCTACGTCTTCCGGTTTTACTTTGGTGTAGAAAATATCACCCACACTCACCAGCGGCCCTTGTGCGCAGAATCCGCGGCAACCGCTTAAGCTTAAGTAATTTTCCCGGCAACCTTCGCTAATTTTTACGCTGCAAGTTAAATTTCTAGCCGCCATTTCTTTTTGGAAAGCTTCATATACTTTCAAAGAACCACCTGCAATACAACCGGTACCACCGCAAATCACGATACGTTTGGTGATATTTTTATAGGCTTTATTAAAATCTGATGCAATTTTTGCAATATCTTTAGTTGCCATGTGCTGCCTCCGCTTTGATTACTTCGTCGAGTAGTGCAGCGGCTGTTTGTGCCGTCATTTGGCCATGCACTGTATCATCAATGACCATAACCGGCGCTAAACCGCATGCCCCTAAGCAAGATACACATTCCAAGGTAAACATCATATCTTCCGTGGTTTCCTGTCCTTCTTTCAATTTTAATTTGTCCTTCACGGCTTGAATGATAGAGGCGGAGCCCTTTACATGGCACGCCGTACCATTACATACTTTGATGATATGTTTCCCTTTGGGTGTGGTCGAGAAGTGAGCAAAAAAAGTCGCCACGCCAAATACTTTAGCGGGCGAAATTTTCAGTTCATTAGCCAAAAAACGCATTACATCCTCGGGAAGGTAATGATAAGCATCTTGAATTTTTTGCAAGATGGGGATCAGCTTGGCGCTGTCGTAGCCGTAATCAGTAAGGATTTGCACGGCAGGTTTGAATCGGTCAGTCATTCATTTCTCCTATACAAAGCATAAAAAAGGAACTGCTAAAAATACAGAAAACCCAAAAACCTGTTGTAGCCTCAACAGGTCGGCATATTCCTCTTCTAAAATTATAGCTTTGCTTAGAGAGGTGTGTCAAGGAAAAACACACCCTTTAGTGGGGCCAGTTATGCAACTGCTTGTAGTAATAATAGTTGGCAATTTTCCGATGTATACGACGTGGCCAAAAAAGAATATGTTCAAATCCCTCTGGTTCTGAGATTAATCCATCCAACCCGTAATCAAACATTTCCTTTCCCACATTCTCTTCTTCCCGGTAGGCTGAAAGAGCCACAATCGGGCCGTTATAACCGGCTTCGCGTAATTCTTGGGCTACCAAATATCCGCTGGAATTAGGAAGTAATAAATCGGTTAATACAAAATCCGGTTTAATTCCCCCCTGTTTGATAGCTCTCAAAAAAGCATCTGCAGAAGTATAGGCCGACACCTTCCCTTCTGGCATAAAAGCCCCATTTTGATGGGCCTCCAAAATAGATTCACGCAAAGACAAACGATCATTTAGCACCACTACATGCAGAGGAGGAATCAATGTGTCCGGGAAAAATTTTCGTTTAAGGCTTGTAAGAGAATGTTCCGATGGGGAGTGAAGGAAAAATTCTTCCGGCACAAATTCCCGATCGGTCCGCAAAGCTGGTTTTTCCTTAGGCAAATTTCCTAACTCGGGAAAAAGAAGTTGACAAGCTCCTTGCAGGTAAACTCGAACATCTTGCAGGGCTGGATCTGTGGGTAGTATATAACGCTCCACTTGATTTAGAGTATGGTTTATTTCAGAAATTTGATCAGACCAATACCGTTTTTCCTGAGGAAGCAACGTCCGTTTTTCTTGTCCATTCAACTGATAATATAATACGGGGTTTAAGTTCTGCTGAAGCTTTTTAAATTGTTCCATTGTCCGCTGATATAGCACAAAACCAGCTCGGTCAGCCGCACCGGTAACCTGATCTGTCCGAAAGGGAATATCGCGAAATTGGCTTTCAACAATTTTTCGTTGTAAAAGTGCTTTTAATTTTTCCTGCTGTAGTGGCACAAAACCAGGAACGCACTTTGCATTGGGTAAGATTTTTCCCTGCACAAAGCGCATTGCAGGTGTACACTTTTTAGCAGCTTGTAATACCCGCAGTTCCTGCCCCATGCACGGAGAAACAGAAGCAGTGGCCGCTAGCAACACGCTACCTGCAATCCATGCTCTATATGACAAAATCCTTTTCATTTGTTAACGGCTCCAGCCATTTATTTGGCGATAGTAAACATAGTTCGTTAAGGCTTTGTCCAAACGCTTTATCCAATCTTTTGTACCAGAAAAATCTACCGGCAATGAAACTAAACCATCCAAACCGTGGGAAAACATTTCTTGTGCAATGCTTTCATCTTCCGGGTAGCCAGACAATGCAATAACAGGGATGTTCCTCTCTTGCAACCGCAAAGAAGTTGTTAAATAATAACCACTTCCACCCGGAAGCATCATATCCGTTAAGATAAAATCCGGCTTCAACCCATCCTGTTCAATATGTTGTAGTAATTTTTTGACACTACGATACGTATACAGATGATTACCTGCAAACAACTCTCCTTTATCATGAGCCGCCTGCAGAGCCGACAAAACTGAACTATCATCATTTACAATGATTACTTCAAGCCCCTGTGGAGGTTGAATTACTCCATCGACCTGGCTAGGGCTACGCAAGAAAAATTCATCCTTTTTTAATACTCTGTCAGTACGCTCAAAAGAAAATCGTTGCAAATTAATTCCTTCTAGCAAAGGTTCCACCGTTTCGGTTGCGTAAGCAATATATTGTCGAGCAGCCGCTAAATTCTTTTCTTCCGGGCTGACCGTAATTGTTAAAATATCCAATTTGAGCTTCATTTCCGCTAAGCGGTCCAACCACTGTCGCTTCTCCGCAGGCTCTAACTTACGATAACTAGAAGATCGGGCTTGATAATATAAGAGGGGATCCATTTCCTTTTTGAATTTACGGAATTGAGACATAATATCCGTATACTCTTCCAAAGCTGCACGCTCCAAAGCGAACGTAGGATTCGATAGGTTCAATGGTAAGTTCGACGAAAATCGAACCGGGGTCTGCACATGATGCCGCATCTGAATAAAAGAAGAAGATTGCACAATCTTACGCTCTAAATTAGGAAGCATTTTCCCTTGCACAACGCGAGCCGTAATACCTCCCGGAGCAACTATCTTCTCTCCTCCACGAAGCAATGTTTGTACTTTTTGTGCGTGGGCGCCGAATGGTAGTAACAACAAAACACTAAAAATTAAACTATATCGCATACTCTTATTTTAATAATCTACTACACACAAAACAAGAAACAAAAGACCTAAATCTATACAGGTCTTTCGTCCTATAATAAAATAGTGAGCATGAGGAAGTAGCCTAACATAAGCACAAGCCCTGTAGGAACTGCAATACGGGCCCATTCTCGGCTTTTGATTCCCAATTTTTCTGCAGCCACAATGTTAGGCAAATTTCCCTGTACTAACATACTACCAAATGCAACTAGACCAATTACCATGTAGATTAAATCTTGGTGAGAAATAGTAGGTACAATTTCTATGGCAGCAAGCGTGGCATTATCAATGATCACGGAAACTGCATTGGCCAAAAACAATACCTTGCCTCCCAAATGAGTGATAGTACTTTGGGCTAAAGGACGAAGCCCCGTACTGATTAAATTTAGAGCAGCCACAAACATATAAATATGCCACGTACGACGCATCATAGAGGCATATGTTTCCTTATCTTCTCGGATATGCATTTGCAAAGTAGAACCTGCGTTGCGCGCCGCATATCCAGCGGCTACAGCAAGTAGTACAACCGCCGGGGCAATCCACCAAAAGAAATTTCGCAACAGAAAAAAGAAATCTGCCCGGTATGGCGGTTGTGCTAAAGCACTTTGAATGACCAACCCCATGGGTTCTGCTAAGGGAGTTAATACTGCTCCCAATCCGATTGCATAACAGGCAAAAACAGTAATACGCACCGTGGCATCATGTTCCAAGTTAACCACTTTTAGCACTTCGGCCAAAACCAAGGCCGAAACGGTTACACTGACAAAAGAAGAAGACATCCCTAATAAAAAAATGAGAATAGCAAAACTGTACCGCGGTTCCAACTGTTTAAAGAAGGCAAATAAAACCCGAAAAATATAGCGTGAATAGTTGTTAAAAATTAAACTCACTACAAGTACAATAAAAGCCACGTTAACCGGATACCGAAGAGTCTGATAGATAAAATCCACACTCCACCCATTGCTAACTGTTACGGCGGCAGCACCAACCCCCAGCAAAAAGAGCTCCAAGTGGCTTTCTACCCAACGTGAGGTCAACGGCCACACTAATAGGTTAATCACAATGATTCCCAATAGTATGTTTACCCATAAAGGAGTTGTTGATAGTAGTGCAGTTTCCATAGCATTATTTTACTAAAAAATACCCCCTCTTAACAGAAAATAACCATAAAATTTTCACACGAGCTGTGTAGTAAATATAGTAAAATAATAGAGTAAGTTGTTTTAGTTTATTAAGGAGAAAAAATCATGAAAAAAGTAATTGCAATTGCCTTTACACTCAGCTTAGCTGCTTTAATCCCCAGCTTGGCCACCGCCGCAGAAGATTGTGGTTGTACCGCTATGGACGTTACCTGCGTCAACAACTGCACCTTGTCTAAAATCAGCACTCTGCGCAAAAATATTGAAGCTAAAAAAGCCCAAGCAACTTCTAAAATTCAAGCTGCTAAAACGGCCTCTCAGGACACCACCGTCTCTGACCAAGCCAAAGAAAAAGTAGCCCAAGCAAAAGCAGATGCCAAAGCCGCTGCCAAAGCTCAAAAAGAACAAGCTAAAGCCGACGCCAAAGCAAAAAAAGAAGAGGCTAAAGCTCAAGCTGCACAAGCCAAAGCCGATGCAAAAGCCAAAAAAGAAGAAGCTAAAGCCGCTGCCAAAGCTCAAAAACAAGCTGCAAAAGAACAAGCCAAACAAGCTAAAGCCAACGCCAAAGCCCAAAAAGAAGGTTTGAAACAGGCTAAAGCCGATGCAAAAGCCGACGTAAAAGCAAAAGAAGCCGACGTAAAAGCGAAAAAAGCAGAAGTAAAACAAGCTACAAAAGATGCCAATAAGGCTTTGAAAGAAGAAAAAGCAGCTTGGAAACAATTAGCCAAATAAATAATGTTTCTTTTCAGCAAAATGCCCCCGGCTCAAAAAGTCAGGGGCATTTTAATATAGGTACTTGTATATCAGTGTATTTGCACTTTCGCCATCATGTCATACATGATGATGCTAGCCGCCGCAGAGGCATTCAAACTGTCAATACCATTCTGTTTTTGCGGAATAGAAATAATTTCATCACAGTTTTCCGCTGTTTTTTCACGAATACCAAATCCTTCCGACCCAATTACTAATACTGCCGGAGAAGCATACTCCATTTGCGTAATCGGTTTACCTGCCATATCGGCGCCATAAATCCAAAAACCTTCTTCTTTCAAATCGTTTAGTGCAGCCGATAAATTGGCCACTTCTACAATATTGATATTTTCAATAGCCCCGCACGCCACCTTGTACACAGCCGGTGTAATACCTACTGTTCGCCGGTGCGGGAGTATAATAGTAGAAAACCCTAAACAAGCCGCACTGCGGATAATCGCTCCCAGGTTTTGCGGGTCCGTCATTTCATCTACGGCTAACCACAGTTCATTTTTGCGGCCGTCGGCCTCATAAATTGCATTGGAAAGCTTCATGAGTTTTACGGGTTGAATTTTGGCCATGACCCCTTGGTGATTGGCATTACGGGTTAAACGGTCCAGCGTTTTATTATCAATACGGTCAATTTTTACGTTGGCCCGTTTAGCTAAACGGATAATTTCTTCCACCGCGCGGTGCCCGGCCTTACTATCCGATACAAAAAGCTGGGTTACATTGCGTTTTTTGCTACGAAGTGCCTCTTGTACCGAATGGATCCCGTAAATCATATCTAAATTATCACTCATAAAAGCTCCTTATCCGATTTCGGCCGAACCGAAACTCATGCCTACCTCTAACGCACTTTTTACTTCCTCACCGTGTGGATCCACCCGTTTTAAATTGGCGATTGCATCCGAAATTTTGACTTCCGTCATCTTAAAATCACGGAAGGCCGCCATGGAACCGAATTTTCCTTCTAACACCATATCCAATGCCTTGGCACCGTAAAGCGTAGAAAGCCAACGGTCAAAAGCGGTCGGCGTTCCGCCTCGCTGCGTATGGCCTAGCACACAAGCACGGGATTCAATCCCCGTTTTGCTTTCAATCATTTCGCTTAGTTTATTGGCGATTCCCCCCAAGCGAATAGCATCCGTACTACCGGCTACAGTACGAGCAACGGCCTGTTCGCCTTGTTCGTTCTTTGCGCCTTCGGCGGCAACCACGATACTGAAGTTTTTACCTTTACTTTTGCGGTTTAAAATATAATTTACAATGACGTCATCATTGTAAGGAATTTCCGGAATGAGCACAATATCGCCCCCTCCGGCAATCGCGCTGCGAAGCGCAATCCAGCCGGCGTAACGGCCCATGGTTTCCACAATCATGACACGGTGATGACTTTGCGCTGTGGTATGGAGGCGGTCAATCGCTTCCGTGGCAATATGCAAAGCAGAATCAAAGCCGAACGTTTGGTCTGTGGCGGATAAATCATTATCAATCGTTTTGGGCACGGCAACGATTGGCATCCCGAGTTCTACAAATTGTTGTGACATATGCAACGTGCCGTCCCCACCAATCGTAATTAACGCATCTAATTGATTCTCTTTAAAGTTGTGCAGAGCTACGCTGGACATATCACGCGGATTTTCCGGCGTACCAAAAGGAGGCAACGTATACTTAAAAGGGTTCGCAATATTACTGGAACCTAAAATAGTTCCCCCTAACGTCAAAATACCCGAAACCGTTTGCGGAGTAATCTCGATAAATTCATTGCGTACAAGGCCATCAAAACCATTTTTAAATCCAAGGACTTCGATCCCGTGTTGAAGTGCATTTTTACTCACGGCACGCACAACTGCATTCAAACCGGGGCAATCCCCTCCAGCGGTTAAAATTCCTATTTTTTTAATCGTCATTTGATTCTCCTTTTATCCCAACGGCATGCATTTCCCGCACGCGCGCGGCTACTCGGTCAATCACCCAGTCCGGGGTAGAAGCTCCTGCCGTAATAAAAATACGAGTGGCCTTTTTCACTAAATCTTCCTCCAATTCCGTTTCTGTTTCCACGTGTTGCACGGCCGGAGCCAACCCTTTACACAACAGCGCCAACCGGGTCGTATTGGCACTGTGTTTTCCACCTACCACGATGACTAAATCGGCATGTTGAGCTTGTTCTATCGTTTCTTTTTGACGGTCTTTGGTAGGCTGGCAAATCGTATTTGAAATTTGGCAAACAGCAGCATGTTTTTTTACTTCTTCCGCTGTAGCGTAGAAAACACTTTCTTTTTGCGTCGTTTGCGAAACTACATTTACTTTATCAAAATAAGGTAATTTAGCCGCTTCTTCCGGGCCGGACACAACCACTCCTTGTCCGTGGGTGTATCCCATAAGACCAATGACTTCTGCATGATCTCCATCCCCTACGATAACCGTGTGATATCCTTCTCGCGCAAATTTTTCAATGATATTCTGTGCGTGTTTAACTAGCGGGCAAGTGGCATCCACCACTTCCATACCGCTGGCCTGCACCTGAGTTTGAAATTGCGGCGTAATCCCGTGAGCCCGGATTACGAGCACCCCCGATTTATCCGTTGCCTCATCTGGCGTGTTAATAGCAGAGATTTGCTTTGCGGCCAACATATCCGTTACCTGTTTATTATGAATAAGGGGCCCAATCGTATAAACGGGTTTTTTACCGGCAGCTTCCAACTCCAGCACTTTTTCAATAGCGCCTTTTACTCCCGGGCAAAAGCCGGCCCGTTTGGCCACAATTACATCTGCTTGATTTTTCATATTTATATTATAGAAAATTAATGGGCTTAATCTATCAAACTCCATGTTAGACTCTAAGTTATCCCAAAATTCTCAACCGGCCGCGGCAATACTAAGCGTTATTACAATGGGCATACGAACCGGATTTTGAGAAAAGAAAACCCCTCCAACTGATCTTGGAAGGGTTGTAGCTAAATCTATGGGGT
>CAMZDW010000026.1 GCA_947305555.1 uncultured Elusimicrobium sp. | reverse complement strand
CTACAGCCGTAGAAGGTGGTGAACAACGTAATGGTTTTCGTAAAAGTAAGAGATGCCGAACACCTCGAAGAAGCTTTGAAACGCTTCAAACGGGAATGCGAAAAAAACGGTATCTTACGTGAAATCAAAAGACGCGAAACGTATATGCCTCCAAGCGTAAAACGCAAAATCAAATCGCAGGAAGCCCAACGCCGCGCCAGACGTACCAAACGCAGACGTTTTTAATAAACGCAGTTTTATAGGCAATAGTCCTTTACGTATGTATCGGGCTATTGCCTTATTTGCCCTTTATTTACGTGAGCGGATTTGTGAATAACAATACCGTAGAATTGATCAAGGAACGGATAGATATTGTGGAGTTAATCCGTCAATATGTACCCAACTTGAAGCGTGCCGGAAAAACATACAAGGCATGTTGTCCGTTCCATCAGGAAAAGACCCCCTCGTTTACTTGTAGCAGCGAGAAGGGGTTGTTCTATTGTTTTGGCTGCCAGGAAGGTGGCGATATCTTCGCGTTTCTAATGAAAATGGAAAACCTTTCCTTCAATGAGGCTCTTGAAAAATTAGCCGCAATGGCCGGGGTAGAATACAAACCGCAACGACCGCTTACCGGGGAAGAACAGCGACGTGCCGAAATCCGCAAGGTGTTGGACTTTGCCAAAACATATTACCATAAGAATTTAATGTCCGCCGCTGGCTCGCACGCGCGCGCGTATGTGAAAGGCCGTCACCTAACCAAAGAAACGTGCCAACAATTTGAATTAGGCCTAGCTTTTAACGAACCAGCCGCGTTAGCACGCGCAACTCAACAAGCCGGATACACGGACCAAGATTTAAAAGAAGCTGGCTTGTGTGCTTCTTCCTCCTACGGAATGCGTGATTATTTCCGCGGACGGCTGATGTTTCCCATCATTAATCAACGCGGTGATACCGTGGGGTTTGGCGGAAGAATTTTAGGAGAAGGTGAACCTAAATATTTAAATTCTCCTGAGACGGTTTTGTTCACCAAATCACACGTTTTGTATGGTCTTAATTTTGCAGGGCCTGCCATCCGTAAAGCAGGTATGGCGGTATTGTTAGAAGGATACATGGACGTAATCGGTTGTCATCAGGCTGGCGTGGACTATGCAGTAGCCCCCTTGGGAACGAGCTTAACCGAAGACCATGCCCGTCTTTTAAAACGCTATACCGACAACGTAACTATTTTATTTGACCCGGATGCTGCCGGTATCAAAGCTGCTTTACGCGGAGCATTGATTTTAATTGAAAAAGGCCTTTTTGTTAAAGTGGCCTCCCTCCCGGACGGATTAGATCCGGACGAGTACATCATACGGGATGGAAAAGAAGCTTTTGAAAATATCCTGAAAAACGCGCAGGATTTAATCGCGTTTCACACTAAACTCCTGTTGGAGTCTTCTCCCCAGCCTCTTGGTGCGCAAGATAAAACACGCATTATAGGAGAACTGGTGGAAACTATCTTGAAACAGCCGGATGAAATCGTCCGGCGAGAATGGGCCAAATATGCGGCTGAACATGTTGGTGTAGAGGAACAATTGGTACTGGCGCGGTTAAAAAAACCGGCTCTTAAGCCGTTTGCAAAACGAACTCCGTCCACCGTTTCCGCTACCCCTGCTAACAATCCGGCCGAAGAAGAATTAGTGGCTTGGCTGTTGCATGCCCCCGATCAATGGGCTTTGTGCGCAGAGCTAACGCAAATTAATTTTTCGGACTCGCGCACGTGGAAATTGTTTAACGCAGTATGTCAATCCGCTAAAGAAAATCCGGACGGCCAAACGCTCATTGAACGTGCGGTCCAACGAGAACCGGATTATAAAAACGAACTTGTCAAATTGTCATTGCAAGAATTGCCAGCAGACTTTGACGCCTCACGCGATTTAGCCGCCTGTGTGGCCAAATTGAAACAAGTTGGCTGGCATAAACAACTCCGGGAAGTGCAAGCACGAATGAAACGCTTAGGTGCGGGTAACGTGCCCCCGGAAATGATTCAAGAATATATGCAGTTGCAAACGAAATTAAAAAAATAATTGAGGGAACCATGGCATCTGGAAAAGCATTAAAAGATTTACTAGAGGAAGGAAAAGAAAGCGGATTTTTATCGCTGGAAGAACTCAACCGCTCCATCGAAGCGGCTGATATGAGTGCTGAAGAAATCGACGGAGTGCGCGATACGATCGACACCTTGGGCATCCAAGTAGTAGACCAGAAAAAATTTAAATCCGTAGCAACACAAGAAAAAGAAGCCTTAAGCGAAGATTGGTCTTCCATGCCGGATATTTCCAATTCCATCCGCATGTATTTGTCCGAAATGGGTAAGGTTCCTCTGCTTTCGCGTGATGAAGAAATTACGCTGGCTCGCAATATTCGTGAACGTGAGAAAGAATTACGTAAGCTGGTATTGGAATCCCCCATTACTATGCGCGAAATTTGCAACTGGGAAGAGCTTGTTGACCAGGAAGAGATGACCACAAAAGAATTAATGCCACGCGGAAAACGCACCACTCGCGAGCTTAATAATATGCGTAAAAAGCTAAAAGATGCTGCTGCTTTTATCGGCAAACGCGAAGTGGAAATTACCAAACTCATGAAACAACTGCGCGAGGAAAATTTAACCGAAAAGAAACGTAACAATTACATTGAAAAGTTGGAAGCCAAACAGAAAGAAGTGGTTGCTGTTATTAACAAGTTAAATTTAAACCAAAACAAAATTAAACGTTTAACTAATAAAATTAAAAATTTGGCAGACCGCTTAACAGAAACTTCCAATGATATGCAACGATTCGACGAATACTTTGGGCCGTATGCCAGTGTTCGCAAGTTGGTAAACCAATTCAAAAATAAAAAAATTACCGAAAAAGAATTTAAAAAGAAAACGAAGTTTTCTTTAGAAGAATTAGATCGCGCATTGGCAAATATTGAGGATATCCGCCGACGGCATACCCAAATGGTAGATATGCTCCCCATGAGCGAAAAAGAATTTATCGCATTTAATGACCGAATTGTATTTTTTGAAAATATGATTTTGCAAGATAAATTAAAACTCATTAAAGCGAACTTGCGTTTGGTCGTTTCTATTGCTAAAAAACACGTCAATTCCAATTTAGAACTTTCGGACCTTATTCAGGAAGGTGGTTTGGGGTTAATGAAAGCCGTGGAAAAATTTGAATACAAACGTGGGTTTAAATTCTCCACCTACGCAACTTGGTGGATTCGCCAAAGTATTAACCGCGCGATTGCCGACCAAGCAAATACCATCCGCATCCCGGTACACATGAAAGAACTTGTTTCCAAACTTACCAAGGTAACCAACAAGTTCCGCCAAGAACACGGTCGTGAACCTACATTGGAAGATTATTCTAAAACCTTGCGTCTTTCCATGGAAAAAGTGAAAAGCGTACTCAAAATCATGCAAGATCCCATTTCGCTTTCTACGCCTATTGGGGAAGATGAAGATTCTAACCTGGAAGATTTTATCGAAGATAAGTCCGGGCCAAATCCTACTACGGCAGCCGTAGATTTCCTGCGCAAACAGGAAGTAGCCGACGTGCTGGCAACCTTATCGGAACGGGAAGCAAAAATCATCAGTCTGCGCTTTGGGATTGATTCGGGTTATCCGCGTACGTTGGAAGAAGTGGGCAAGATGTTCAATGTTACTCGCGAGCGCGTACGGCAAATTGAAGCTAAAGCGATTCGCAAGTTGCGTCATCCCAGCCGTACCAAGATGTTAAAAGATTATCAAGAGTAAGTTAAAAACCCCGGGAAATTTCCCGGGGGTTTTTTATCACTTACGGCAATAGCAATATAACAATAATAGTAATTCTAAAAATTTGATAAGTTAAAGCCCACTCCGTCTTTTTCCCCCATTTTTTACTAAAGTAAAGATTCCTAATAATAACTAAAGGTTCCAATCTTTTTTAACCTGTGCCTAAAAAACAAAACCGCCTCGATTTAACATCATCGAGGCGGCCTTCCCTAATTCAAAAAATACGGTCCTTTTATTTAAAGCTGGAAGTTCCCAACTTCTGTTGCAAATATGTTTTCAGACCAGAAGGATCGCCCGAGTGAGACAAGGCTTGCTGGTAACTGATCCGTTTTTGCATATACAAATCTCCCAAGGCCTGGTTCATGGTGATCATACCCATACCGGCATTGGTTTGCATGGTAGAAAGAATTTGTTCTGCTTTTCCTTCACGGATTAAACTGCGCACAGCGGAGTTTGCAAGCAACACTTCAGCGGCCATAGCCCGCCCACCGGTTAAAGTAGGAATTAACTGCTGGGAAATAATAGCCTCCAACACGAATGATAACTGCGTGCGGATTTGCGGTTGTTGGTTAGCCGGGAAAACGTCAATAATACGGTTGATGGACTGCACCGCATCGTTCGTGTGCAAAGTAGCAAACACCAGGTGCCCCGTTTCAGCCAAGGTTAAGCAGGCTTCCATCGTTTCAATATCGCGCAACTCGCCGACCAGAATAATGTCTGGGTCTTCACGTAAAAAGTGTTTCAAAGCGGCTGCGAAAGAATGGGTATCACTTCCTACTTCACGCTGGTTAACGATACTGCGTTTATGCGGATGCACGAATTCGATAGGATCCTCTACCGTCATGATGTGGTTACTTTCGTTCATGTTCAGGTAGTTGATCATGCTGGCTAACGAAGTAGATTTACCAGACCCGGTGGCCCCAGTTACAAGCACAAGGCCTTTGTTTAGTTTCATGATGTTGTAGACAACCGGCGGCAAGTTAAGTTCTTCAAACGACTTAAAATCGTTCGGAATAGAACGCAACGCACAGGCTACGCAACCCTTTTGTTTGTAAACGTTCACACGCAAACGCCCCAATTCGCGCAGACCGATAGAACAGTCCAACTCCAAATCGTTTTCAAAACGTTGGCGTTGTTCATCGTTCAAAATAGAATAAATAAGTGTTTGGGCGCTTTCTTTCGTCAGGGGTTCAAACGGTGTTTGATATAGACGACCTTGAATACGAAGCACCGGCGGAACACCCACCGTTAGGTGAATATCGGATGCATTCTTCGCTTGCATCAATTTAAACAAGTCATCCATGGTAGCTTGTACAGCTCTTTGTTCTGTTTGTTCTGACATATAAACCCTCTCTTGGTTTGCTCCGGTGTTTCCGGTATTTTAAATTTTACCTACTAAATCCAATGCGACATTATTTAACGCGCCTGTTAATTTCCCTTTTGAAGTATCCGCTTGAAACACATACACAATGGGTTCCGTACGCGTCTTTGTTAATCTGTATTTTACAATATATACGCTTTTATGCAAAGGCTCTGCTGACCATTCCCCTGTATACCCCGAAGCTAACTGGGTATGGTACAACCGGTCAAAATAGGAAGCAATCGTGCCTCTCTTTCCGGTTAGCTGATGATTTTGCACCGCCGCTATAGCTTGATCAATCAACGGATTTGAAACAGGCGGCTGTGGTTTGGAAACAGGTTTTGTTTTTTCAACGGGGGCTGGTGTTTCCGTAGGGGCCGCTGCTACGTTAGAAACTTTTTCCGGATGCTTGGCCGATTCTTCCTTTTCTATTGTAGAAACAGGATTTTGCTGTTTCGGACTGATATACACTGCTAAAGCGATAATGCCCGGTAGCAACAAAACAAGCAGCAGCCATAACATTAGGCGCGCTTTTTGACGATTCGGCCTTTGCCCCTCTTGCTGCTTGTGTAAGAAAGCATCAATTTCGGGAGTAGATTCCAATTTAGGTTTTATGACCTCCCGAGCGCGAATCGCCCGCGAAATGGTGTCTTCCGGATTTTGCTTAGGGGTTCTTATTTCTTCAACGGCCGGAGGAACAACCGCATTACTCTCTTTTACTGTTTCTTCCTTGGTATCTTTTTCCAAGGAGGCATCCGCCGCGACGAAGGGATCATATTCTATTTCTACCCGGCGAGGATTATCCGATTCTTCTACCCGCGGCAAATTACTTTTGGTAAATTCCTCCTTAGAAGCCGCCATCGGCAAGGTACAGGTGGAAATATTTTCAGGTTCCGATTCTGGTTCAGGTTCCGGTTCGGGTTTGGATTCAGATTCAGATTCAGGTGCGGTTTTTTGCGATTCAACAGATTCCTTAGCCGGAGTTTCCTCCGAACCAGACAGCGTTTGCGCTTCTGTTTTTTCTTCTGCAGAAACAGGTTCTTCTGGCGTGTCTGGCTTTCCAGGCAAAGCAATAATTTCCTCTGTTTCCGTGGCAAGTGTAATGGGGGATGCTAATGCAATGGACTCTACCGGAGCTGGTTTAACCGGAATTACCGGCTGGACCGGAGAAGTAGCCGGTTGTTGAGATACTGCTGGCTTTTGCGAAACAGGCTGGGAAACAGTCCCGTCCTCTTTCGCAATCACCTCTCCTGTTTGTTCATTAAATTGAAAATCCGGAAATGAAGAGGCCATTTTCCAGGCTTGCTGGTTCTCACTTTCACTTTCCGGGCAAACCATACTGGCGGCGGAAAATTCCGTCATCGCCGACAATTCTTGCGGCGTAAACGGACCTACTACATCGTTTCCGTCAAAAAGCCAGTATCTCATGGTCCTTCTCTACCCAGTTAATTTACTTGCAGTATGAAAGTGCAGCACGCAACCGAGCCAATACCGTTTCAGCTCCCATGTATTCCAACATCTTAAACAAGGTCGGTCCATGAGTACGCCCGGAAACAGCTACTCGCACCGGATGGAAAATCTGGCCAGCTTTTAAGCCATTTGCTTTAGCAACTTGGCGGGCCGCTGTTTCCAAATTGGCTTCTGTAAATTCAGGTAAGTTACTATAAGCCTGGATGATTAATTCCAACGCTTGTTTTGCTTCCGGCTTCCCAAACACTTTTTCCAGTGCTTCTTGTTCGAAAACGGGATCCTCAAAGAAGAAGCGAATTAAATCCGGAATTTCCGTTAAAAGTTTGTATTTTTCCTGCTCCAGGGAAATAATTCCTTCCAACTGGGCACGACTGACCTTGGAAACATCAATACCGGCTTTTTCAATAAACGGCAACGCCAAATCGGTTAAGCGGCTAATGGAGGTGGCGCGGATATATTCCCCGTTCATCCAGTTTAACTTTTCCGGGTCCATCACGGCCGGGCTGGGTTGGCAGCCGGAAATATCAAACTTTTCTTCCAATTCTCCCGGGGCAAAAAGCTGTTGGGAATCACTGGTGGCCCATCCCAATAAAGCCAAGTAGTTTTTAAGGGCTTCCGGCAGGTAACCCATATTGCGAAATTCTACTACGTTAGTTGCTCCATGACGTTTGGACAATTTCTTACCATCCGGGCCATGAATCATGGACAAGTGCGCAAAAATCGGCTCTTTCCAACCCAAGGCACGGTAAATTTGAATTTGGGCCGGCGTGTTGGAGATATGGTCATCGCCGCGAATGACATGTGTCATCCGCATCAAATGATCATCAACTACCACTGCAAAATTGTACGTGGGATAGCCGCTTGTTTTTTGAATAACTAAATCGTATAAATCTTTGCTGGCGAATTTTACGTGACCGCGAATTAAGTCATCCCATTCCACATCCCCTTCCTGCGGCATGCGGAAACGAATTACATATTTGCGCCCTTGGGCTTCCAATTCTTTTTGTTGAGCTTCGGTTAAATGAGCACATTTACCGCTGTATTTCGGCGGACGATGTTCCGCTAAGCATTTTTGGCGGTTAGCTTCCAATTCTTCTTCCGTACAATAACACTTATAGGCTTTCCCTTCCGCCAATAATTGATCGATATATTTTTTATAAATCCCTTGGTCAGCGCGAATGGCCTGATAATAGGGAGCATCCGGCCCTTTATTCGTACCATCCGGCATAGGGCCTTCATCCCAGGTAAGCTGCATCCACTGCATGCCCTCAAAAATAGCATCCGTAGAAGCCTGGGTAGAACGCTCCTCATCTGTATCTTCAATGCGCAGTAAAAACGTGCCTTTATTTTTTTTAGCAAACAAATAGTTAAACAAAGCGGTGCGAACGCCGCCGATATGCAAAAATCCGGTGGGGGATGGTGCAAAACGAACTCGTACAGTCATATTTTTTGATACCTCGTTATATTTCAGTAATGAAAATGATATATATAGTTATATTATACTTATTTATAGTGTAAAATATAAGGAGTCCCTCTTGCGGGGGCATCCATTTTTTTGAGGTATTTATGGCTCTGTTTTTCATTTTATCCACTTTGGTTATATGGGGAATGACTGTTTTTGTAATAAAATGGTTAGCACTGGTTTTCCCAGCTATCTCGTGCAGAACAGTTACAACTTTTTGCCCCCTGTTAATTACCTCTTTTATTCTGTTTGGTATTTCCTACACGCGCACTCACTATGGTTGGGGCACTCAGACCCTATATTACGCAGCGTACATTTTGTTCGGCTTTGTGTTTTTAGCATTTTGTCTTTCGTTTGGATTTGCGGTTTTATATTTGGTATTAGGTTGGTTTGGAGGAACAGGCCGCAGTGGGCTAGGCATATGCAGTGTAATTGTGATTTTAATTGTATGGGGTTTATCTGTATGGGGAGGATTTTCTGCTCCTGAAATCAAACGAATTTCGATTACAGCTCCCCAGCTTCCCAAATTAAAAATTGCTTTACTGTCTGATTCACACTTAGGAAGAGGAGTCTCTTTAGAACGATTTAACAAAGCACTCAGCAAATTGGAAGCTCAAAAGCCAGATTTGCTCTTGGTGCTAGGGGATGTATTTGAATACGGTCAAAACAGCGAGGCGTATGCCGAACGAATCCGCCAGTTTTCTGCGCCACTAGGCAAATACGGCGTATTGGGCAATCACGAATATTATGTAGGCTACGGGGACTCGGTGGAATTTTACAAAAAAGCGGGAATTACGCTGCTTCAAAATGAGCAAATTCAACTCCCTAACGAACTCCAAATTATAGGACTTAAGGACATTAAAACCGCGGGAGTTACTTCGCAGGAACTATTAAATTTGCTACAACAAACAAATCCCAACCGGCCTCGCATTTTACTGTCGCATACGCCGCTCTACGCGCAAGAAGCCGCAACGCAGGGAGTAGACCTCATGTTTAGTGGGCACACGCATAATGGACAGTTGTGGCCTTTTATGTATTTGGTAAAATTACAGTTTCCGCGCGTGTATGGTTTATTTGATGTAAACGGTATGAAATTTTATATTACTTCGGGCATGTTTTACTGGGGCATTCCGCTCCGTTTTTTAGCTCCGGCAGAGCTACCTATTATTGAGGTAAATTGATGCGTCGTCTTTTATTTATTCTAGTTAGTTTACTGGCCCCCCTCTGGATTGGAGCTGCTACATTTGAAGAGCTTTCCTTTGAAGAAAAGCTTGGCCAAACCCTGGTCGTATTTGTGGATATAGACAGCGCCGAACAAGTCCGTCCTCTCATCGAAAACGGCAAACTGGGAGGGGTGCTCATCCAATGGGGAAACTATTCCTTGGAGCAAACACATAAACTCATTGAAAAACTGCAAGGTTGGGCGGCAAAAAGTCCTCATAAAGTGCCACTCTTAATTTCTATTGACTACGAAGGTGGCACCGTATACACCCCCATCACCTTGGGTTTTGATTATTTGCCGACCAACATGATGTTCTCTGCTGCCAGAGATGAAGATAGTGCCGCCGCCATTGCTTATTTGGCCGGGCTGGAATTAAAGCGTGCCGGGGTACACATCAATTTTTCTCCCGTATTGGACGTGAACAGTAACCCCAATAACCCTATTATCGGGGTCCGTTCTTTCGGTTCCAAACCGGAAAATGTAACCCGTATGGGCGTTTCACTTATCAATGGCTTCCAAGCCGCCGGTATTTTAAGTATTGTAAAACACTTTCCCGGTCATGGTGATACCTCTAAAGATTCCCACTATGATGTCCCTGTTGTAAAGGCTTCTTATCAGGAACTTGAAAAAGTACACCTGGCGCCTTTCCAAAAAGCCATTGAGAACGGCGTAGATGGAATCATGACCGGGCACGTGATGTATCCTGCCTTGGATGCAAAGAATATCGCTACATTCTCTAAACCGATTTTGCAAGACCTGTTGCGCCATAAAATGGGATTTAAGGGATTACTAGTAACCGATAGTTTGGATATGAAAAGTGCTACCTCTTACTGTACGATTGCCGGTTGTGCCGTACGCTCGATACAAAGCGGAGAAGAAATGATTCTATTAGGCCGCTATATCAAACCGGTAAGTGTTTTTAACCAAATTTTACAAGAAGTACAACAAAAAAAGTTGGAAAAACAAGTAGAGCAGGCCGCTAAGAAAATTTTTGATATCAAACAAAAAATGGGCCTTTTAGATGCGCAACAAACCATTCCCGCCCCTTCGGGAAAGGCCTTTCAGGCTCAGCTGGCAAAAATTAGTGACAAAGCCGTCACCCTCGTGCGCGATCGGAAGAAACAAATTCCCTTTAAACCGCTTACCGGAAACAAAAAACCAACCGTATGCGCCGTATTCTTTGCTCCTTCGCGTTTTACAGATCAACTGATGAGTTTTTCCAAACCATTTTTAGAAAAAGGTTGGCAAATCCGCAGTTACAACGCGGCTCTAACTCCCCATAAGAAAGACAGCGAACGTGCCGCACAATGTGCTAAAGGGGCAGATTTACTTATCGTTACCAGTTTGCAGTGGGCAGATAAAACGAATATTAATCAAAAAAATGCCATTAATGGTCTGATTAAAGAAAACAAAAATGTTATATTCATTTCTACCATGAGTCCCTACGATATTCCGAACTATCCCGAAGCTAATGCCGTCTTGGCCACCTATGGGCTGAACCGCTATGTATTGCAAACAGCTGCCAATATTATTTTAGGGAACATTAAACCTCAAGGGACCCTGCCTGTACAAATAAAATAGCTTTATTTTTTGGTTTGATAACGTGCCGCAATAAACTCGTATACTGCCGGTAACACGGATAGAATAATAATCGCAACGACGACGTAGTGAAAATGATTTTGCACCATGGGTAAATCGGCAAAAAAGTAGCCTCCAAAAACGAACAAACACACCCACAAAAACGCCCCAATCACGTTATACGAAGCAAAGTGGAAATACGTCATTTTCCCAATACCGGCTACGAAAGGTGCAAATGTGCGGATAATGGGAATAAAGCGGGCTAAAATAATGGTTTTCCCCCCGTATTTCTCGTAAAAATTATGCGCTTTAATGAGATGATTTTTATTGAGAAAAATACTATCCTGCCGCGTAAACACTTTGGGGCCTAACCACTTACCGATTTCATAATTGCAAAAATCACCCAGCACGGCAGCGGCAAGCACTACCGGGATTAAAATCCACAGTGAAATAGAGCTTCCGGCAGAAGCTGCAAGCGCGCCACAAGCAAAAAGCAGCGAATCCCCCGGTAAAAACGGCGTAACCACAAGTCCTGTTTCGCAAAAAATCACAACAAAAATAACGATATACAGCCACACGCCCATCCAGGCTGCCCAGGCGTTTAAGTGCACGTCTAAATGTAGGAAAATATCTATGAATTGACCTAATAATTCCATGGTTCAACTTCTCCCGGCAAATAAAGTAAGCAAAATTCCTTTTAAGGCAATCTTCGGATCGCTCGCTTGCGAAGATTTAAACGCGCTATCCACTTCTATAATGCGGTTAAGCGTAGCCAAAAATTGCTTTTGGGATGGGAAATTACGTGCCGCACTCACAAGGCGGCTTTCCCACGGAAAGAGTCCGGCCGCATGCAAAATTTCACTCGGGGCTACCCCCCCCTCGCTCATTCGTTTAATGCGTGCCATTTTTTCAATCGGATACGTCATTTTAGCAAGCACGGCTACCGGTTCTTCGCCATCATCCAGTAGTTTATCCACCAGTTGAATGGCACGGTTTTTATTGCATGCTAAAATGGCGTTTGCCAGTTCAAAGGGATTTTCTTCCTTACTAAAACCAATGCACGCGAGCACATCTTCCTTGGAAATCGTTTTATCTTCTCTTTCCAGGGTGTAAAGATACAATTTTTCGATTTCTTGTTCCAACGCCGAAAGCTCACCGCCAACACTTTCACATAATAAATCGACAGCATCAAAATTGCCGGTTAAATTTTTTTCACGTAATTTATTACGCACCCAAACCGCAAGTTCATCACGTTTAAGTTCATCAAAATTAACAACACACCCGCCAGAGGTCGCGAGCGCCTTTTCCGTTTTCATTTTTTTGGAATCATTGTGGGTTAATACCAGCGTAGTGGTGGAAAGAGGATTAGCTAAATAGTGCAAAAGAGCTTCTTTGGGTTCTTTGCGAAGTTTCTCAACACCCGTAAGGACAATAAGCCGCGTATTGGAAAATACCGGCGCTGTATTGGCTAGCGCTAGCACTTCCCCTAAATCGGCCTTGTCTGCCTGGTCTTGAAAAAAATTAAAATCATCCGGATTTAAAATTTCTTTGAGTTTCGCAATCACTAAATTTTTACGATACACATCCTCACCGGTCAGCAAATATACGGGAGACACTTGTCCCTTCGCTAATGCTTCGTTTAATTTTTCAGCGGTGAGTTTAGCCATATATTTACTGCGTAATGGTGGTATATTCCGGGTTATTCATGACTTTCTTTTTGTTTTCGCTCATCACAGAGCCAAAACCATCTACCGTGCGTTTGACTATATCGCGCGAAAGTTTTTCAAACACAACATCCCGTGCTTGCACTTCGCTCATGCCGCCCGGCATGGTGGAAGCCGCATAAATCTGCGTTCCCAAAAACGCCGGTTCACGCCAAACAGGGGTGTTATTTGTTTTATCCATAAGCACTACATCTAACCAAATATCCATCCGGTAGACCGTGGGAATCATTTGGCTATCGTATTGTATCGGCACGTTTAAATAACGCGAAATCGTGGTCACTACCACGCCTTCGGCTCCATTATTTTCCGCTACAATTTGATAAGTTCCGTTACGTAAAAATTCATCGTAAAGTTCGTTATAGAATTTATCCTCTAGCGCAAACACTTCTGTTTTATTTAGAATGGGCCGCACTGCTACTTTCTTAATATGTTGCGGCATAATTTGCGCTTGAGGTTGATACACAGCTCCTTCGCTGGCACACGCAGCAAGTGCACCGGCCGCACATAGCATAAGCCAAAATTTTTTCATAAGCCTCCTTGGTTATTTTTTCGGTACCGCCACAAAGCTAACCATTCGCCCCGGCACCACAATCACTTTTTTAATTTCAAGCCCGGCCAAACTGCGCTGCACTTTTTCACTGGTTAGCGCAATTTTTTCCAGTTCTTCTTTAGAAGCATCCGTGGGCACCGCGACACGATCACGCACTTTGCCGTTAATCTGCACACCGATTTCCAGGCTGTCATCTTGCATTAAAGCGGCATCTGCCTTCGGCCATGTCGTTTTGACTAAAAAGCCTTCGTAGCCTTTTTCTTGCCAAATTTCTTCCGTGATATGTGGCGCAAACGGATGCAAGATTTTGAGAAAATCCGCAAAGGTCTGCTTGTTTACCTGCGGCAGCTTGCTAATGTCGTTGAATAAAACCATCAGCGCCGAAATCGCCGTATTGAAATGGAATTCTTCAATATCCTGACCGACTTTGGCAATCGTTTTATTTTTCAAAATTTCGCTTTTCTTGGGGTCTTTTTCGTCTGTGAGCACCACATTTTGGCTCCACCCGTACACACGTTTTAAGAAGCGGTTAACCCCTTCTATACCCTTCATATCCCAAGGTTTACTGGCTTCAAACGGGCCCATAAACATTTCATACATACGAAATGCATCTGCGCCGTAATCACGCAAAATTTCGTCGGGATTGATGACGTTTTTCTTAGACTTACTCATTTTTTCCACTTGTGGAGTTAATTCTTCTCCGGTGGAAGCTAAGAAAGCCTTAGAATCCTTGAAATCAATTTCATCATACCCGTGGTAATTACCCATTTTATCCCGGTAAGAGAAAGCCAAAATCATCCCTTGGTGACGTAGCTTTTTAAACGGCTCTTTATGATGTACAATTCCCAAATCGTAAAGTACGCGGTGCCAGAATCGTGCGTACAATAAATGCAACACTGCGTGTTCGGCCCCGCCGATATAACAATCCACCGGGCCGTACGCTTTTTCAATCTCGGGGTCTACCAGCGCAGTATTATTTTTTGGGTCCATATACCGCAGATAATACCAACACGAACCCGCCCATTGAGGCATGGTGTTCGTTTCACGTTTAGCTGGGCCGCCACAGTGCGGACAAGTGGTACGCACCCAATCCTCCACCGTAGCTAACGGGGATTCTCCCGTTCCAGACGGTTCAAATTTCTCTACTTCAGGTAGCCGCAACGGGAGCTCACTTTCCGGCAGGGGCACAACCCCACATTTTTCACAATGTACTACCGGAATCGGTTCTCCCCAGTAACGTTGGCGGGCAAATACCCAATCACGCAATTTGTAGGTGGTTTTAGCGTTACCACAATGATGTTCTTCAAGCCACTTAATCATGGCGGCTTTTGATTCTTTAACGTGCAAGCCGTTTAAAAAGCCAGAGTTGACGAGCTCTCCGTCCCCCGTAAAAGCCTCTTTTTCAACGCCTTGTTCACTTTTGATTACTTCAATAATGTCTAGTCCAAATTTTTTGGCAAATGCGTAGTCGCGTTCATCATGCGCAGGAACAGCCATAATGGCGCCGGTTCCATAACCCATGAGCACGTAATCACTTGTCCAAACCGGGATCTTTTTATCGTTAAGCGGATTAATCGCATAAGCCCCGGTAAACACACCCGTTTTTTCTTTGTTGAGTTCACCGCGCTCCAAATCGCTCTTGGTGGCGGCTTCTTTTTGATAAGCCGTTACAGCTTCTTTTTGTTCCGGTGTAACGATTTTTTCCAAAATCGGGTGTTCCGGCGAAACCACCATATATGTCGCACCAAAAAGCGTGTCGGGCCGGGTGGTAAAAACGGTTAAGGTTTCGTCATGCCCGTCTAACTTAAAAAGCACATTGGCCCCATTGGATTTACCAATCCAGTTCTTCTGCATGGTAAGCGTGCTTTCCGGCCAATCCAGTTCTTCCAATCCTTCTAATAATTTTTCCGCATAGTCCGTAATTTTTAAAATCCATTGGCGAAGGGCTTTGCGTTCAATCGTGCTACCGCAACGCTCACACTTACCGTTAAATACTTCCTCATTGGCAAGCCCCGTTTTGCACGAAGGACACCAATTTATCGGTACGGTAGATTCGTAAGCTAACCCTTTTTTGAAAAGCTGCAAGAAAATCCATTGAGTCCATTTGTAATAATCGGGATCGGTGGTATCTACTTCACGGTTCCAGTCATACGCCATCCCAAATGATTTAATTTGCCGCCGGAAATTATCAATATTTTTCTGCGTGGTAATACGCGGATGGACCCCGGTGGCAATGGCATAATTTTCGGCGGGCAGACCAAAAGCATCCCAGCCCATCGGGTGCAAAACGGAATAACCGTTCATGAGTTTATAGCGAACCAAAATATCGGATGCCGTATATCCTTCCGGGTGACCAACATGTAACCCGGCTCCCGACGGATAAGGAAACATATCTAAGCAATAAAACTTTTTGCCTTGAGGCATTTTTGGGCTGGCAAAAAGATTTGCTTTTTCCCAGCGTTCTTGCTGCTTTTTATCTATTTGCGGAAATTGTTCAATACTCATATTTTCTATTGTAACAATTTTAGAGCTAAAAAACCGCAATTTAACCTGTAAGATAACGATTTTTTCACTGGTAAATAATCAAGGAATTGATAGCCACATTTACCCTCTGGGATGATATTTCTTGTGCTTGTTTTTAAGGTCGGTTACATCTAAGTGTGTGTAGATTTGTGTGGTCGTTAAGTTCGCGTGCCCCAGCATTTCTTGCAAGCTGCGAAGGTCCGCCCCCCCTTGCAACAAATGCGACGCAAACGTATGGCGGAACAAATGGGGGTGTAACGGTTGTCGGATATTGGTTTTACGGCCCAAATCGGCCAAATCTTTCCACACCGACACGCGGCTGATTTTCTTTCCGTTCTTGTTTAAAAACACTTCGCTACCCACTTCTTTGCCTAAAAAATGTGCTTTACGCATGGCAAGATATTCATTAAGCCGCTCACATGCTTCGCGGTGGATAGGCACAAAACGCTGTTTTCCCCCCTTTCCAAACGCCAGTACCCAACCTTGCTCCGTATCTACATTTTCAAGACGTAAGTTAATCAGCTCGCTAACACGCAAACCGGCGGCATATAAAAGTTCAATAATGGTAACCGTGCGTTTTTCAGCCAATGTTTCCGCCGGGTAATTGAGGAGGCGGTCCATTTCTTCGCGTGTGAGCTGTGTGGGAATCTTACGTGCCAGTTTAGGAGATTTTAAAAAACGGGTTGGATCTTCTTTAATTTTTTCTTCAATTAAAAGAAACTTATAAAAACATTTGATGGCTTCCATTTTGCGGAACACGCTGGCCGGTTCCAACCCTTGTACCCGGCGCAGCTGGTAATTGTACTGATCCAAAAGTTGGGGAGTTGCGTTTTCGGCTGTAGTTTCATGTGCGGCACAATATTCCAAAAAATCGGCCACATCACTACCATACGCCATGACGGTATTTTTAGAAAGTTGGCGTTCAAAGGTAAGATGATTCTCAAAATCTTCACGCAAAAGTTCGTCCATAAAGTTATTATACAAAAGGCGGACTATCCGTCCGCCTTATTTAAATAGAAACGAATTGTCTCGTCTATTTTTTACTTTTCTTTTCGGTTGAGACCTCTTCCGAAGCGGCCGGTTTACCATCATAGTGATGACCGAGGTATTTGACATACAGCTTATCCTCAATCTCATCAGCCAGTTCCGGATTATCTTTTAAATATTGGCGTGCGTTTTCGGCTCCTTGGCCCAGTTTTTCATCTCCGTACAGGAACCAGCTACCGCTTTTTTCCAAGATACCGGCTTCTACGCCTTTATCCAAAATGCACGCTTCACGTGAAATACCTTGGCCTAAAATCATGGTAAATTCGGCTTGGCGATATGGCGGTGCCACTTTGTTTTTAGTTACTTTAGCACGCACGCGTGTACCGATTACTTCGTCGCCCTTTTTCAAGTTCTCAATGCGGCGCACATCAATACGCACTGAAGCGTAAAATTTAAGTGCTAACCCACCGGGGGTCGTTTCCGGGTTGCCAAACATAATACCGATTTTTTGGCGTAATTGGTTAATGAAAATAATGCTCGTTTTGGTTTTGTTAAGTAAGCTGGTCAATTTACGAAGAGCTTGGCTCATTAGGCGCGCTTGTAAACCAACGTGAGAGTCGCCCATCTCGCCTTCAATTTCAGCTTGTGGGACTAAGGCAGCTACGGAGTCTACAATAATTAAATCAATAGCACCCGAACGCACGAGTTTTTCAGCAATCTCCAAGGCTTGTTCTCCGGAATCAGGCTGTGAAACTAAAAGTTCATCTACATTAACGCCTAAATTGGCTGCATAGACCGGATCTAAAGCATGTTCGGCATCAATGAAAGCGACCGTTCCACCCAGTTTTTGCGTTTGCGCTGCCACGTGTAACGATAACGTGGTTTTACCGCCGGCTTCCGGCCCATAAATTTCAATCACGCGCCCACGCGGCAATCCCCCTACACCGAGGGCTAAATCCAAGGAAAGGGCACCCGTAGGGATGGCTTCTACCTTTTGGACAGAACCACTCCCTAATTTGCAAATAGCTTCTTTACCAAATGCTTTTTCAATTTGACCTAATGCTAAATCCAACGCTTTTTGTTTATTTGCATCCATACTGACCTCCGATAAAATTTAGATTTTGATCGGTTCTTTCACCGATGCGCCGGAAAAAACAAGCTTTCCGGTTTGCGGATCCAAGTCCGCAATAATTTTAGTATCCGCCGCATAATGATTCATCAACATATTTTCCGCCAGCGGATCCTCCAGCTCACGTTGCAACGTACGCAGTAGCGGCCGGGCCCCAAACTTTACGTCAAAGCCCTTCTCAATCAAAAATCCTTTCGCTGCTTCCGTCAGCTCTAATGATAATCCCCGTTCTGCCAGTTTATCATCCACTTCTTTTAAAGCAAGCTCCAAAATCTGGCGAATGTGTTCTTTACCTAGCGAATGGAAAACTACAATTTCATCAATACGGTTGATAAATTCCGGATTGAAGGTTTTCTTTACTTCTTCCATGACGTTTTGACGCATGTCTTTGTATTCATCTTCCGCACTTTGCCGCGCAGCAAAGCCAAGTTGGTTTCCTTTATTGGTAATCTCGCGTGCGCCGACGTTGGAAGTCATAATGACCACGCAATTTTTGAAACTTACCTTATGACCTAAATTATCCGACAAAGAACCTTCATCCAGCACTTGCAATAAAATATTGTAAATATCCGGGTGTGCTTTTTCCAATTCATCCAGCACCACCACACTATACGGACGACGGCGGACCGCTTCGGTCAATTGACCACCTTCCTCATAGCCTACATAGCCGGGCGGCGCCCCAATTAAACGAGAAACCGCAAATTTTTCCATATATTCCGACATATCCAGCCGGATCATGGCCTCTTCATCGCCGAACAAGAACATGGCTAAACTTTTGGCTAATTCTGTTTTACCAACCCCGGTCGGACCCAAAAATAAGAATCCGCCAATCGGCCGGTTGGGGTTGCCTAGTCCGGTGCGGTTACGCCGAATTGCTTGGGAAACCACACGTACCGCATCATCTTGCCCGATAATCCGTTTATGCAAAAGCTCTTCCATATGCAGGATTTTGTCGGTTTCACTCTGCGTCAACCGGGTAACCGGAATACCGGTCCACTTGGAAGCAACCAGGGCAATGTCCTCTTCCGTAACTTCCGGGGTATGTTTGGAACGTTCGGCCTGCCACTCCTGTTTTAAGTGGTCAATGTATTCTTTGAGCCGGTTTTCCGTATCTTTAGCGGCAGCCGCTTTTTCAAATTCTTTACGGGAAAGAGCTTCTTCTTTTTCTTGTACGGCTTGGTTATATTCCGTTTGTTTTTGCTTAATTTCCGGAGGAAGCACCGCATGTTTCAATCGAGCCCGGGCTCCTGCTTCGTCAAACAAATCAAGTGCTTTATCTGGCAAAGCGCGATCCGTAATATACCGGTCTGCAATCGCGGCAGCAGCCCGGACAGCACCATCCGTATAGGTTACCTTATGATGCTGTTCGTACTTACCGCGCACCCCTTTTAAAATGGTGATTGTTTCTTCCACATCAGGCGGATCTGCCACTACCGGTTGAAAGCGGCGTTCCAAAGCGGTGTCGGCTTCAATGTATTTACGATATTCATCAAAGGTAGTCGCCCCAATACATTGCACTTCCCCTCTGGCTAACGCCGGTTTTAACATATTGGAAGCATCAATAGAACCTTCCGCTGCACCAGCCCCAATAATGGTATGCAACTCATCAATAAAGACAATCGCATCTTGCGCTGCTGCCAACTCATCAATAATATTTTTAAGACGTTGTTCAAACTCGCCCCGGTACTTTGTCCCGGCGATAACCGACGCTAGATCCAATGCTAAAAGCCGCTTGCCGGACAAAACATCCGAAATTTCCCCCCGGGCAATTTTTTGAGCAAGGCCTTCCACGATAGCCGTCTTCCCAACGCCGGGTTCTCCAATTAATACCGGATTATTCTTGGTACGGCGCGCTAAAATTTGCACAATACGTTCAATTTCCTCTTCGCGGCCAATAACCGGATCCAACTTGTGTTGTGCCGCCAGCCGGGTTAAATCACGCGTGTATTCGTCCAGCGTAGGCGTCTTACTTTTCTTTTTATCGGGCGAAGTTTCCTTTTTGGTAAGTTCGGTGTTTACGGTGATTTCCTGCGCAGATTCTGCCGCCGTTTCTTTTAAATCTTCTTCATCCGCATCCCCTAAGAAATTAAGGACCGCTTCGCGAATCATATCCAAGTTTAAACCTAAATTTTCTAAGATTTTACAGGCCATGCCTTCTTCTTCGCGCACGAGCCCTAATAAAATGTGTTCTGTCCCGATATGTTCCGTCCCTAACATTTGGGATTCTTCTACTGAAAATTCCAACACTTTTTTGGCACGAGGCGTAAACGGAATTTCGCCCAGTAGCATAATGGTATCGCCGATACCCACCATTTTTTCAATTTCTTGGCGGAGCTTGCGGAAAGAAACGCCCAAATTAGTTAAAATTTTATGTGATACGGTGCCATCAATTGCACTCAACCCTAGCAAGATATGCTCTGTACCGACGTAATCATGATTTAAACGCTTTGCTTCTTCCTGTGCGATAAGAATAATTTTCTGCGCGTTTTCAGTAAATCTTTTAGCCATAAAAATCTAAAAACCCCTTATTTAAACGATTACTTTTATTATATAAAAATAACACCTTGTGCGCGCGAGCTCCCAAAAAGCATACAGCTAAAAAAGGCATTTTGCTATAATACTTATATATGCCAAATGCTTTAGAACGGGCCAAAAAAATTAAGGCCATTTTAACTGATGTAGACGGTATTTTAACGGACGGAAAGGTCAATTTTTTCCTCACGCAAGACGGTAAAATTGATGAATTTAAATCTTTCCACACGCAAGACGGTATTGCCGTCATGCTTTGCCGCAAAGCCGGCCTCATTTTGGGTATTATCACCGGACGACGCCACCCCACCACCGTGCGCCGCGCGGAAGCGTTGGGTTATAAGTATATGTACCAGGGCTTTTTAACCAAGCTCGTTCCTTTAGCAGATATTTTAAAACGTGAAAATCTAACCGCTGATGAAGTAGCCTATATCGGCGACGATATTACCGATTTGCCACTTTTACAGAAGGTCGGCTTTGCAGCCACGGTGGCTGATGCCGTTCCCTGTGTTAAAGAGGCCGCACATTTTGTATCTACACGCGAAGGCGGCCATGGCGCGTATCGCGAAATTATTGATTTTATTTTAGAGGCGCAAGGCAAGCTTGCTCCGCTTATTAAGGCCGCTGACTTTGGCTGGAATTTTGAGAAGAAACAAAAAATGGAAATTGTGACTTCCGAAGAAGGGATTTCGTAAGGATGAAGAAAGGTAAGTTTATTGTTTTGGAAGGACCGGACCGTTGCGGTAAATCTACCCAAGCAAAAATGCTGGTCAATCATTTGATTGCCCAGGGCAAAGATGTCATCCTAACGCGCGAGCCGGGCGGTACTCCCACCGCGGAGCAAATCCGGCAGATTGTATTGGAGCCCGGGTTAGACGTGCGCCCGATGGCGGAACTTTTCCTCTACGAGGCCTCTCGCGCGCAACACACACAAGAGAAAATTTTGCCGGCACTGGAAGCCGGAAAAATTGTCATTTGTGAGCGTTACACCATGTCCACTTGCGCCTACCAAGGCTACGGCCGCGGCATTGATTTAAAAATTATTGATACCTTAAACCAAATTGCTACTCTGGGAACTACGCCGGATTTAACACTTGTATTTTTAATGTCCGATAAATATTTCACTCAGCGCGGTGAATACTTGTTTTCGGACCGATTGGAGCAAGAAGACCTTGCTTTCCGTCAAAAAATGCGAACTGGATACTTGGAAATGCTGGCCCGTACCCCCAACGCCTATTTAATTGGGGCAGATAAAAATGTACAAGCCATCCAAGAACAAGTTTTAAAACTGATAAAAGAACATCACATTATTTAACCATGTCGTTTGATGCTATTTTAGGGCAATCTAAAGCCCAAGATTATTTAAAAAAACTTGTGCGAAGCGGACAAGTTCCGGGGGCTCTTTTGTTTTATGGACCGGATGGTGTGGGGAAAGCCAAAACGGCGTTGGAATTTGCCAAAGCCCTCAACTGCCAGGACCCGCTGGCCCGTCAGACCGGCGATAGCTGTGGTGTCTGCGCTTCATGCAAAGCAATTAGTCAGGCAATGCATCCGGATGTTACCTTTGTGGATTTTATGTATCAAGCCCGGCTGGAAGTAAAAAAAGATTTTTCCAGCAAGGGATATCAGGAAGAATTGGAAAAAGAAATTGCCAAGCAACAGCACATCAACGTAGATACCATCCGCGAAGTAACGGCCAAATCCCAGCAAAAAGCAGCCGGACCTGGTTGGAAAGTACTCATCATTGACCAGGCACAAACCATGCAAGGAGCGGCGGCCAATGCACTGTTAAAATTTATTGAAGAACCTCCGCAAAAAACGGTTTGGATTTTGATTACCAATAAACGCACTACCATGCTTAAGACCATTCTTTCACGTTGCCAACCATTGGCATTTGCACCGTTATCATTTGAAACTATTGGACAAATTTTAATGCAAACCGGAGCAGAAACCCAATACCCCGATTTGTGTGCTAAATACAGCGGTGGGTCTATTTCAGGAGCACTTAAAGCCGATCAGGCGTTAACCCTTTTATCCGTGGCAGAATTTGGCCCGACCGGGGTCAATGCACAAGGGCCCAGTGCCGTGGCTGCAGAACTTTCGCGAACCCTAGTGAGTGCACGCCAGGAGGCTGCCGCTATTTTAGATGTCCTTTTTATGGCATTGCACCGGGCGTGGAAAGAAACCGACAACGAAACCACACGCCGCACTTATCAAAATACGTTAGAACAATTTGAAAATTATAAACGCAGTTTAAGCCGTAATGTTTCCCCTGCTCTTTTGGTGGAAACAGCTCTAATGAGCCTGGATGGACTAAACGTGCCAATTTTTTAGGAGAACATCATGGATAAAAAATTCTATATTACCACCCCTATTTATTACGTAAATTCCGTACCGCATATTGGGCATGCGTATACGACCATTGCACTAGATATTTTAGCCCGCTACAAACGCCAACAAGGTTTTGACGTTCGGTTTTTAACCGGTACAGATGAACACGGTGCCAATATTGAAAAATCTGCTGCGGCTAAAGGCGTATCCCCCAAAGCGTGGACAGATGAGGTCTCCGCCAAGTACAAAGAAATGTGGAAAACGCTCAACATTTCTTACGATGATTTCATCCGCACTACGGATGCTAAACACGAGCACGTTGTGCAAGCTATTTTTGAAAAACTGTTAAAAAGCGGCGATATTTATTTGGGTTCCTACTCAGGTAAATATTGTTTATCGTGCGAACAATACTACAACGATAGCGAAATTTTAGAAGGTAATCTCTGCCCTGTACATAAAAAACCGCTCACCGAAGTACACGAAGAAACCTATTTCTTTAAGCTATCCCGATATGAAAAACCGCTCCTTAAAT
>CAMZDW010000025.1 GCA_947305555.1 uncultured Elusimicrobium sp. | reverse complement strand
AATTATAACACCAACGTATCTTCCATATCCGGGCCGGTGGAAATAAGCGCAATTTTCGGGTGCGGATACGTCCGCGCAGACAGGGCGCGTAAGTCCGCCAGAAATTGCTTCGCTTCCGCGGTAAAATCTGCCTCACTTTTCACGCGGTCGTTGCCGGGGAACATATCAATATGCGTAATGGCAATTTTGGTACAGTTATTAATCATGATTGCACGCGCGGCCGAGCGTTCTTCAAATTTACCTACGCGGCGCAAACGCTTACTGACGCTACCGATTTCATGCCCTTTGGTGTGATAAATCTCCAGTTCTTTTTCATCAGTCATTTCATGTTCTACCGGGCCAGGTCCCACACGCGTAACATACGGTTTGAAAACAACGTACACGTCGCGCACAGACTTGGGGCCAAGACCTGCTTCACCCAAAAAAGTGCTGGCCGTAGTGTCGCGCGAAGTAACAAAGGGATATTCCCCATGGAGTAGCGAAAGTTTAATTCCTTGCGTGCCTTCCAATAAAATATGGCCGCCTTTATCCAAACATCCATTTAATAATTCCGGTACATCCTGAATAAAATCTTTGAGTAACGGTTCGTCTTTTGCAAATTTTATTTCGCGCCGTTCAATACGGTCTTTAACGGCTTGCCCCAAACCGGTACCCACGCTCCCGATTTTACTCATAAAGTGAACCGCACCGCGTTCAGCAGCCGTTTGTTCATCGGTAATTAATACAGCGTAAGGATCAATAATTAATCGGTCTTGCGTGCCGGTTTTTTTCACTTCGTCAAGTAGCCACTCCGTTTTCGTATAGGCTCCTGCCCCGAGCACCAATTTTGTTTTGGGGTTTAAAAATCCGGATGGAATATTTTTAAGCGTGTACGATTTACCATCTTGCACTACCGTGTGTCCGGCATTTGGGCCGCCCACACGTACACAATAATCGTAATTACCTTTGTACGATAAATAAGCCGCAATTTTGCCTTTTCCTTCATCCCCGGCTTGGCCGCCGCATACCAGATCAATCATATTTTTCCTCCGCTAATTGTTGGGCGCGGCCCGTATAGGTTTCCACGTCCAGTTGATGTAATTGCATTTTCACAGGGGCCGGTACGTCCAGCCCATCTATAAAATCGGTCAGTAACGCCAGTGTCATTGGTTGGCCGCGTGTAAAATCACGCAACCGTTCATAGGCGTTCTCCATGCCGTTGGCACGTAAAATCGTTTGAATTGCTTCTGCAAGCACTTCCGGATGAGCGCATAATTCCTCCCGCGCCGCACTTCGGTCAAACGTAATTTTTGCAAGCCCCTTTTCCAGCGAATCATACGCTACCACTCCGTATCCAATGGCCATACCCATATTGCGTAGCACCGTGGAATCCGACAAATCACGCTGTAAGCGCGAAAGCGGTAATTTTTCGGAGAAGAACGTCAAAAGTGCATTTGCCAACTGCAAATTTCCTTCGGCATTTTCAAAATCAATCGGGTTTACTTTCTGCGGCATTGTAGAGGAACCCACTTCGCCCATCACCGCTTTTTGCCGCACGAGTCCAGCGGAAATGTACCGCCACATATCTTGCGAAAATCCCAATAAAATAATATTAATCCGACGCAAGTTATCAAATAGTTCTGCGTAAGAGTCGCGATTATCTATTTGAGTAGAGACAGGGCTTAAAACCAGTTTTATCTGTCGGTTTCGGTTAAGGCAAGCTATTACCTGACGTGCTGCTTGCGGCCAGTTAATCCGAGAAAAAGCGGCCGTATGCGCATTAAAATTACCTACGGCCCCGCTAAATTTACACGAAATTTTTCTCTTTCTTAATTGGTCAATCTGTTGCGAAAGGCGCCAAGCAAATACACGGATTTCCTTGCCAAACGTCGTCGGGACTGCCGGTTGTCCGTGGGTGCGAGCCAGCAGTACTGAACGGGATTCTTTACGTGCTAATTTAGCCAAATTTTTATGTAGATTTTCAAGTGCCGGCAAAAGCACTTTTTCCACGCCATCTGCCAACATGAGTGCATAAGAAACGCTGTTCACATCTTCACTGGTCAGCGCAAAATGAAGCCAATTTAACCGGTCTTTAAGCGGCGTGTTTTGCAGTTTTAATCGCAAAAAATACTCTACGGCTTTTACGTCGTGGCGAGTGGCTGGAATATTTTTGTATCCGCTTGTTTCTAATTTTTGAAGTAGCTCGAAATCGGCAGATGTAAGGAGACAAATTTTATCCAGTATCTTTTGTTCGGCTGCAGTCAATTTTTTAAAACGAGGCAATTTTAAATCCGCTAAAATTTTTAGCCAAGTTACCTCCGCACGCACCCGGTTCACAGCCAACGCGCGCTCACCCATCAGTTGGGAGAGTGTTTCCACGCGGGGGAAGTAACGTCCGTCTAGCGGACAAAGCACCGATTGCTCCATGTCTTTATTTTATCAAATTTGTCATTTGTCTAATGGAAAATAAAACTCCCCGAGCATAAACGCGAGGAGTTCTATTTTTATATAACAACCGTTATTATTTACTAAATCCGCTTTCTTCGGTCCAGCCGCCACCCAATGCTTTACACAAGTTGACAACTGCCTGCAACTCATTAAGCCGCGCACCGGCTAAATTCATCTCGGAGGAAAGCAGATTTTCTTCCACATCCAATAAATCCGTTACACCGATAAGCCCGGCATCTTCCTGTTTTTTCGTCAGGTCATAGCTCCGCTGCATAGCAGCAGTTTGGTTATTATAAGAATCGTAAATTTGACGGTTCATCCGGTTGGAATTCAACGCATCAAATGCTTCCTTGAATGCCAATTGAACGGTTTTTTGATAATCCGCCAATTGTTCGCGGTACTGAGCCTCGGCTTTTTCATTTTCAGCTTTGATTTTGCCGCCCTCAAAAATAGGTGCGGCTACTCCGGCTGCAGCATTCCACACACCGGCAGCTCCGCTAAATAAATTCCCCAGGGCCGCACTGGCAAACCCGGTTGCCGCAGTGAGCGAGATGGACGGGAAATACGCCGCACGCGCGGCACCAATATCAGCATTGGCGGCAATTAATTGCCCTTCGGCTTCGCGCACATCCGGCCGGCGTTGCAATAAATCAGAAGGTAAATTAGCCGGCACATCCGGAATTAGGGTCACTTCATTTAATGTTTTACCGCGCGGGATATTTTGTTCAATCATCTGCCGTGGTGACTGACCTAATAAAACTGACAAAGCTGTCTCTGCCTTTGAGCGTTGCAATTGTAATTCTTGCAACTGGGCTTGCACGCTGTCTTTATTGGCCTGGACGCGACGCAAATCTACTTCGGTGCAGTAACCGTTTTTATAACGGCTTTCGTACACGCGTACATTTTCTTCACGGGCTTCCAATGTGCGCGTTGCAATGCGGATTTTTTCATCCAGCATCAACATATTGAAATAGTTATTCGCCACATCTGCCGTCAAGGTTAAACGTACCGTATCGCGTGCGGCTTGACTGGCTAACAACTTCGCTTTAGCTGCTTCACTCAAGCGGCGGTATTTGCCCCACAAATCTAACTCAAAAGACATGGAAACTCCGGCGGTACTTCCGCTCTCACCAGATCCTGCATTATTTCCTTCCCGACCACTGGAAGCTGAACCCGACAGGCTGGGCAATTGATCCGCCCGGGCAACCCCAACGTCCGCCCGCGCTTCATCTACACGTGCCACAGCTGCTTGCAAATCATAGTTATAGGTGAGTGCTTCTGTCTCTAATGCGTTTAACACAGGGTCTTCAAACACTTCCCACCATTTTGCTTGTGTAAAAACTTTCGTATCAGTGGCGGCAGCTCCGGCCGGCAAATCTTCTTCCGGCTTCTTATAGTTCGGCCCCAACATACAACCGGCCAACAAGGCAATAACCATCCCAAAACTTACTATTTTCTTTGTATTCATTTTGTTTCTCCGTTTGCAGGCGCTGCCTCTTTTTTACCGCAGAACCAGCAGAAAAATAAAGGAATAAATAACGGCGCAACGCCGGTTGCAACGAGCATCCCGAACACGACGGCCGTCCCAATGGAGTGACGGCTAGCGGCTCCGGCGCCTGTACTAATAGCCAGCGGCACACAACCTAAAATAAACGCCAGCGAAGTCATCACGATCGGACGGAAACGAAGCTCCGCCGCCTGTACTGCTGCTTTGGCATTTTCTAATCCTTGTTCTTTTAACAAGACCGCAAACTCCACAATCAAAATGGCATTTTTAGCCGCAAGCCCCACCAAAGCCACAAGTGCGATTTGGAAGTAGATATCGTTTGAAAGGCCCCGTATCCAAGTTCCTAACAAAGCCCCAAACAATGCAAACGGAACTGCAAGTAACACCGCCACCGGCAAGCTCCATTTTTCATACTGCGCCGCCAAAATGAGGAACACTACCAACATCCCCAGTAAAAGAGCACTGGCGGAAGAACTACCCGCAATTTTTTCCTGATAAGTTGTCCCTGTCCAGGCCAGGGTAAAATTAGCAGCCAACGAAGCTTTAGCCGTTTCCTCTACGGCGCGAATAGCATCACCGGAGCTGTACCCGGGGGCCGGATTAGCAATAAATTTTCCTGCCGGGAATACGTTAAAGCGCTCCACCATATCGGTCCCCAAGGTGGGAGTCAACGTAACCAAAGTAGAAAGAGGCACCATCGCTCCTGACTGGGAACGCACATAAATTCCAGCAATTTGATCTGGATGAGCACGATAATCTCCTTCCGCTTGCATCATTACTTTAAAGCTACGGCTGGCATAGGTAAAGTCGTTTACATACGTGGTACCAAACGTACCCTGCAGCGTGGTGTACAAGTCTCCCAGCGCCACTCCCATAGATTGTGCTTTAATTTCATCTACCGTCAGCTTATATTGCGGTACCATGGCAGAAAAAGTAGTGCTCGCACTGGAAATTTCCGGCCGCTTACGAAGTTCAGCTAAGAAACTATTTAACTGTCCTTCCAGCTCTGTGCTCCCGCCGGAACCACGATTCTGGATGTAGCCTTCCAACCCACCCGTGGTACTCATTCCCATAATGGGCGGCGGATTAAATGGCATCACGACCGCTTGCGGAATTTTTGCCAAAGAAGCTTTGTAAATTCCTGCCACTACATCTGTAGCAGATAACCCTTTTTTCTTGCGGTCATCCCACGGTTTTAAAGCAATGAAGGAAGAAACGGTATTGCTTTGCTGCGTGCTACTTAGCAAACTGTATCCGGTAAAAGTCAGTTCCTGTTCTACTGCCGGCTGTGCCAAAATTACTTTTTCCAGTTCCGCAGATACGTCGCTGCTACTGCTTAGAGAAGCAGATGGATCTAACTGGGCAACCGCCATTACAATTCCCTGGTCTTCATCCGGGAGTAAACTTCCCGGCACGATTTTGAAAAGACCCAACGTCCCAGCCAGTAGCAACACTAAAATCAATACTGACACCGGCACGCGGCGAATAAAAAATGAAACGGTCCCGGCATACTTACCGGTTAATTTTTCAAACCATTTATCAAACTGGTAGAAAAACCCCTTAGTAGGCTGCGGTTGTTTTTTAAGTAAGATTGCACACAACGCAGGTGTTAATGTCAACGCCACTAAACCAGAGATAACGACTGAAACCGCAATCGTGATAGCAAACTGTTGGTACATTACCCCGGTTAATCCACCCATAAACGCCACCGGAACGAACACGGAACATAGCACTAGCACAATTGCCACTACCGGGCCGGACACTTCGTCCATGGCTTTAATGGTAGCTTCTTTTACCGGCAAATTATCCTCATGCATGATGCGTTCCACGTTTTCAATAACTACGATCGCATCATCTACCACCATCCCGATAGCCAGCACCAAACCGAAAAGCGTCAGCGTATTAATAGAAAACCCAAATAACATCATCCCAGCAAAAGCACCTACAATCGAAACCGGCACCGCCAAACACGGAATGAGCGTGGCACGCCAGTCTTTTAAGAATAAATAAACCACTAAGAACACTAGCACCATCGCTTCAATCAACGTGTGAATTACTTCTTCAATAGAGGCTTTCACGAATAGCGTGGTGTCATAAGCGATTTTGTACTCCATATCCAGGTCAGCCGGGAAATTCGCTGCCAATTCTTCCATACGCGCATCCACCGCTTTGGCCGTGGCAACCGCATTGGCCCCTGGCGAAAGGAAGATCCCAATCGGTACGGCCGGCTTTCCGTTATAACTTCCGTTAAACTCGTACGTTTGGCTGCCTAATTCTACGGTAGCTACATCTTTCAAACGAAGCGAAGTCCCATCGGCATTGGCACGCAAAATAATTTCTTCAAATTCTTCTGGTTTTTGTAACCGGCCTGGAGCAACGATTGTATATGTTCTGTCCACCAACTGTGTCATTGGCGGTTGGCCGATTTTTCCGGCCGCACGCTGTGTGTTTTGTGCTTGCACTGCCGATACTACGTCCCCCACAGACATCCCTTTTTGCGCCAAAATATCCGGTTTGATCCAAATACGAATTGAATAATCATTGGCAGACATTACCTGCGCATCACCCACACCGTCAATACGTTTTAAATCATCAATGATGTTAATTAAAGCGTAGTTACCGATGGTGGTTGTATCGGTATTCCCGGTAGGTGAATAGAGCGCAATTAATTGCAAAATAGCGGATGATTTCTTATTGACCGTAACCCCATAACGGCGCACTTCTTCGGGCAAGCTGGCGGTGGCTCCCTGCACTCTGTTATTAACGTTAATCATGGCTTGGTCCGGATCCGTTCCCACCTTGAATGAAACCGTAATGTTCATATCCCCGTTGGAAGAGGAGGTGGAGTTCATGTAAAGCATGTCCTCTACCCCGTTAATCTGCTGCTCTAGCGGAGCGGCCACAGTGGTTGCAATGACCTCCGGGCTGGCTCCGGGATACTGCGCAGAAACTTGAACGGTAGGAGGAGTCAAATCCGGATACTGTTCAATGGGCAGACTTGTAATAGATACGATACCGGCCAACAAAATTAATAATGAAATGACCGTTGCAAAAATGGGGCGGTTAATGAAAAATTTAGAAAACATACCGCATCCCTTATTGAGCTGCCGGCGTTGAAGCCGCTACGTCTGTTGCACCAGGCAAAGCTTGTGCATCGGGAGCTTCGGCCGCCTCGATTTCCTGTTCCATTTTGGCAATCGTGTCTCCATCGACAGCTTTCGGTTGTACTTTTTCTTCCTTAACGGGAACTTTGAATTCCTGCAACGTCGGTTGTACTTTTTGGCCATCGTGAATTTTAACAAGGCCACCGTTTATTACTTCGTCACCGGCTTGCAATCCTTTGGAAATCAAATACATATCCCCTTGCAATTGTGCTTCCACAGGGCGGGCTTCCACCGTGTTATCTGGTTTAATAACGTAGGTGATAAGTCCCTGAGCTGTGTTGAGAACGGCCGAAGTAGGAACCAAAATAGCGTTCTTATAGGTAGCGCCTACCAAACGCACCCGGATAAATTGCCCCGGCATAAGCTGGCGGCGGTGTTCCGGATTGGCAAATTCGGCTTTGATTTCCAAGCTGGAAGTTTGCGTATTTTCGCTGCTGTCAAAGAAAATGATTTTGCCACGTTGCGGATATAAGTTCCCGTTAGGCAAAATAGCTTCCACATAGATGCCGACGTCGTTTGCATCTGCCTGGCGGTAGGCTTCTTTCGCTTCAGGACTGGTTGGTTGTTCGGCCTTCCCCAGGGAAATTTGTCCCGAAGTAAATCCAGCTGCTAACTGATTAAATTGACTGGAAGGCATGGAAAAATTAACATGTAGCGGATGAATTTGTACCATGGAAGTTAATAACCCGGAAGCCCCTTCCGGCGCGATTAAACTACCCACCGACTGTGCTTCTTTTCCCGCAATACCAGAAATCGGTGCAACTACCCGGGTATAACCTAAATTAATTTGAGCATCATTTACACCAGCCTGTGCCATTTGCACATTGGCCTTGGCGGCCTCATAAGCGGAGAGAGCATTATCATAATCTTGTTTACTAACAGCGTTGTCTGCACGTAAATTTTTCATACGCGCATAGGTGCGCTGAGTTCGTTTTTCCTCGGCTTTGGCTTGTGCTAAAGCACCATTTGCTTTTTCTAACGCTACTTTATAAGGTTGATCATCAATTTGAAAAAGCTGTGTGCCTGCTTCCACATATTCGCCCTCGTCGTATAACCGTGCCTCTAAAATACCCCCGACTTGAGCTCGCACTTGAATATCTAAAGAACCCGCTACTTGGGCGGGATATTCCATATCCCACGGTAAATCTTGTTCAATTACTTTAACCGCATTGACAACAGCGGCAACTGGTTCTTGCGGTTTTTTATCACTACCGCAACCCACTAGAAAAACAAATATTGCTCCCAACCAAACAACACGTTTCATAAAATCCCCCTTTTAAGGTATGAACTAAATACGTTGAAATTTTAATAAACTTCCTCTCTCATTGGCAAGAAAATTTGTAGATTAGTTTCCAACGACAATTATGAAAAAAACTTTTATAATAAGAAGTATGAGATTCTTTACACTTTTTTTATTGTTCGTTTTGGGGATTACTCCTCTTGTAGCGCAAAATAACACTGAGCAAGAGGAACTTATCATCGAAATGAAGGGCCCTGGCCCAGAAAAAACCCTCAAACCCACCATTTCTATTTGGGATAAAAATGCCAAACAGCTTTTCCGCTTATTCAAAGGACAGGATAAAAATTATTTGCTTTATACTGCCAACAGCGTCCCGACTAAAGAAGTTTCCGTTACGGGAGATACCCATACAAACTACCAGCTTGTCCAATATGGGCAAGACCGCAACGAATACCGAAAATTTCTGTTTGAAGCTGCAGAACCTTACGCTTTTGTAACCTGTGCTGCCACGGCGGCTGATATCATTGCCATTTTTCAGAGATACAAGGTTAATTTGGGGACACATCAAACTGATTTTTTAAAATCTTATCCCAATTTAGCAGCTCCTCAAACCTGGGTAGAAAATAACCAAAAAGTAACTTGTTACGAAATTCCACCCAAGCAACTCCCTTTGTCCGCAAAAAAACCCGTGTTTGCTCTTTTTGAGAAGAAGCAGCTGACTCATCTTCTCGAAGGGAAAGAAGCTCTGGAAACCTATAAAAAAACAATTAAACCTTCTGTGCCTGCCAAGACCAAAGCTGCAGAAAGTCGGCCAACCCCTCCCGTAGTTACTCAAAAAGATAAACCATACAAAGCGTTATTATCCGGAGGGACACTACACGACAAAATGTACATGCCCCATGTTGTTAGCGGCCCGTTTACCGAACAGACTAACCCAAAAAACACCCCTTAAAGAGAATAAAACGATGTTGGGGACCGTAAATTTGCAATGTGAAATATGCTAGAATGATAGGAGATTATGAATACAAACGATAATAAAGCCCTTTTTTTTAAACGTGAAGCCCTTCGTCGCGTCGTGCAAGCCTTTGATCAAGGCACGTTGGAAACTCACGCCTATCGTATCCCTTTTCAAGTTATTCCGCGCGATTCCAAGTCAACCGTGCGATGCTGTATCTATAAAGAGAGAGCCGTTTTCCGCGCACGCACCCTAGCCGCTTTGGGTTGCAGTGTGGAACAAGATGACGAAGCGACCTCCCTCAACGAATACGCTAAAGACGCCCTTTTACGAAAAGATGTTCCGCCAGTTCCATTAACCGTGTTAGATATTGCCTGCAAAGCTTGCGTCAAGGCACGTCACATTGTTACGGAGGCCTGCCAGGGGTGTTTGGCCCGTCATTGTCAACAGGCTTGTAAGTTTGGGGCTATTTCGGTGGATAACAATAAATCAAAAATTGACCCTGATAAATGCCGTAACTGCGGTATGTGCCAAGCCTCTTGCCCCTATAATGCAATTACCTACGTACCGGTACCGTGTGAACAGGCGTGCCCGGTAGATGCTATTCATAAAGATGAAGCCGGGTTTGCCAAAATCAATTTCAAAAAATGTATTTCGTGTGGGCACTGTATAGAGGCTTGTCCCTTCGGGGCCATTATGGAACGCAGTCAATTGATTGATGTGCTTTCTTCCATTAAAAGCACCCGCAGAGTATGTGCTATGGTAGCCCCTTCGATTGTTGGCCAGTTTAATTGCACCTTACCCCAACTAATTACCGCGCTGAAACAAGCCGGGTTTGACAAAGTAACCGAGGTAGCTCTTGGGGCTGATGTTACCACTGCCAACGAAGCGCGGGAACTCGTAGAACGATTGGAACACGGTGCCAAATTTATGACAACTTCCTGCTGTGCCGCTTGGATTCAAGCCGTCAAAAAGCACCTGCCTTCGTTAAAAGAATTTGTTTCAAATACAAAAACTCCGGCCGGGTATACCGCTGAAATTGAAAAACAGCACGGGTTTACCACTGTATTTATCGGACCTTGCGTATCTAAACGGGTAGAAGGGATGGAAGACCCCAACATTGATTACGTGATGACGTATGAAGAGATCGGAGCCTTATTAGAAGCTCGGAATATTCATCCGGAACAATGTGAAGAAACTCCCTTGGATCCTACCATTTCGGCGGAAGCACGCTATTATGGCGTAACTGGCGGAGTTGCACAAGCCGTGGAAAATGCCCTAAATGGTAAACATCCCTTTAAAAAACTAGCTATTAACGGCATTGATAAAAAAACGATGTTGCTGCTTCAGGCCTATGCTAAAGGCACGGGAGATTTTCAGCTCTTGGAAGTAATGAGCTGTAAGGGCGGATGTATCGGCGGTCCTTGTACCTTAAAAAAGCAAGCCCAAGTTATCAAGCCTATTAAAGAGTTGGTGGAACAAAGTCCACGCGTCAAAGATGCGTTTGAAACTAGTCTTAAGTGACAAACTATGAAACTCCCCCTGGCTTACGCCGGGGGAAATTGTGAGAAGTAGCCTTAAATATTACACAAAAACCCACGGAGTTGCTCCGTGGGTTTTTGCAATTATTTTTTTTACTTTATTTCTGTGCTCGGTCAAACGCGCTATCAAGTCTGATCCTTTGGGCAGTATCGTTAGATTCCAAGCCGCTGATTTTTGTATCGTTTCTGTTAAGTTCATCCAATATTTCGTTCGCTTGTTCTACCAGTTCTTGGTATTGGCTAAACGCACCCTCGAAAACAGGATCCGTCACCAGTGTTTCAACGGTAAACGGATGTCCGTCGGAGGTAATGTACATATCGCGTATAATACTTTCTGCAATTACCGGTTTCAGAAATCTTCCGCCGTGGTGTAACGATTGAGAATAAAAATCAAGCAGATTCGTTTTCGTCATCCAGTCCTTGAATACCGTAAGGCTCCGTTGATCTGTCGGCCAGGCTGCAGGGAAAGGTTTCGCATAATAGTTCACGTATCCCACAAATTGCACCGTCGACAACATTTCTTCTTTGAACTGTTCGTTGTCTTTATTATTATCGATTTCGTCTTGTAAGACATTCAACAATGCTTGATTTTCAGGTTTTAATTTTATGTTTTGAATTCTGCGGGCTATATTTGCAATTTCGGTCAATCTCTTTTTTATTTCCATTTTCGCACGGTTAGAAACATCCCGTAAGGGTTGTTTGGCTAATTTGCCGGCTACTTCGTTGTATTTCTTTTTAAGTGTTACAATCTCTTTGATATGACTTGCCATCTGTTTGGGGTTATTGTGTTTGATTTCTCCGCGATCCGCCTTTCCTTGTACCTCTGTCACCAAGGAATCTAATTCGCGAATTTGTTTTTCACACTCTCTCTCAAAAGCCTCCATCTGAGTAGAAATCACTTCATTCTCCAACCGCAATTGCATTCCCTCCACATCCACCTGGGCCATGGCAATATTTCCGCACATGAACAGGGCCCCTACTCCCATTAACATTTTTTTCATACATTCCTCCTAATTATGGTTGCGAAGGCAATACGGTCTTAAATTTGCCTTCCTTATTTTAAGTGTACTTTCTCATTTTATTACTTACAAGGGCCTTTAGGCCTATTTTGAGATAGGTCTTAAGAAAACTACGGCATAGGTCTTGATAAATTTATTTTTGCATAAGAGGTACTGATTCCAAAAATACGACCTCGTTTGTTCGGCAAGCAAATTGCACAAAAACAAGTCCGGGAATTGCGGCTACAAGCGCAAGTGCCATAGCGGTTTTAAGTCCCCACTGTGCAGACCATTGGCCAATTAAAACCGGAGAAAGTGCGTCTCCTAATAAATGAATGACAAAGATATTGATTGCAAAGGCCATGGCGCGTACTTCCGCTTGGGTAACCACTACTAAAGCGGCGGCCACCGGCCCTAACGGCAAGAATAAAAAGGCCACCGCAAGTCCAATACATAAAACGGAAATCCAAGTAGCAGGCGCAAATAAACCGGCTATCCCGGTCAACAACGCACCCCAGATTCCGAAACGCATCACCCGAAAATACGCATCCCGGTGATTTGTTAATAACGCATCTGCCCACTTGCCGCCTGCATAAGTTCCCACCGCACCACTCATCACGACAAAACACCCAAAAATGAACCCGGCTTGTTGGACATTAAAACCTAAATAACGTGTAAAATAGGTAGGCATCCATGCCGAAAAGCCACCCATCATAAATGTAATCATGGCATGCGCTAAACAGATCCAAATAAACGGTTTGTTATGTAAAAATTTTTTATAGGACCGCCAACCCGGTTTGCTTGAAACTTGCGTCCGCCCCGCAGGTTCCCGAAGGAACCGGATCGCCAGCCACCCCAAAAAGATGCCTGGAACACCCACCCAGCCAAACGCCGCGCGCCAGCCGATTTGTGCGCCCAATATGCCCCCTAATACGTATCCCAACGCCGCCCCCACAGGCAAGGCAAGGCTGAATAGGGCTAAAATTGTAGCGCGTTTTTTTTGGGGATACTGTTCGGCTAAAAACGGTTGTGCCAGGGTGGTGAATCCGGCTTCTCCGGCACCGGTTGCTCCGCGTGCTACAAGCAACCCGGCAAAGTTCTTCACGAGTCCGCAGGCGAGCGTTGCAGCACTCCATAAGATAGCGCTGGCACCCATCCAATATCGCCGCGGTGTACGCGCGGCAAAATACCCCACCACCGGCGCATAACACATATATACTAACATAAATACAGAGGCCAACATCCCTAACTGGCCATCGGTAAGAGATAAATCTACCTGCAACAGCGGGAAAACAGCATAGAGCACTTGCCGGTCTATGTAATTAAGTAAGTTTAAAAGAAATAAAATCCAAAATATTCTTTTGGCTGACATATCATTTATTTTATAAAATAAAATCTTGAAAAAAAGTTTCTCTCGTTTATTATATAATAGAGGGGAAGTGGAGGATTTATGAGAAAAGGATTTACACTTATTGAATTATTGATTGTAATTGTTTTGGTTGCCATTTTAGTAACAATCGCTTTGCCCAAATATCGTGCTTCACTAGAGCGTGGGCACGCAGTGGAAGGGATTTCCAATTTAACCTCTGCCAGCGATTGGATTAACTCACAATATGTACTGAATGGAAACACTTATCCAACCAGTTTGCAAATCGACCAGTCGCGCAGTATGTATTTTTCAGCTCCGGAATTTGTGGGAAGTAAGGACTATTGCTTAGAAGATCGCACATGCATTAAAACTAACCGCAAACAGGGTGACACTGTATACTATACTTTAACCGCCCATAATAAAGACGGCGAACTAGAAAAAATAACATGCGAAGGGGACGATGCAAGCTTGTGCGCTAATTTAGGAATGAAACAAAATGGCACAAGATACGAAATGGAATTTTAAAATTTCATTCCTAATAGAAAGCCAGTCTCTGTTTTTTGGAGACTGGCTTTTTATGTTCATTTAAATTAAGCAGCGCTTATTAAAGCTCCCAAAAAAGCCAAAATAGCGCCACCAAAAAATACAATTAACAACACCGGTATCAACGCAATTGCTATCGTCAGCCAGCCAAATAAAGCCACCCACCAAGCTGCTTGTTTAGCCTCTTCCAAGCGACTGCTTTGCACTAAATCTTGCGAACGCAACGCCAATATCAAAGCCGCCAGTGAAAGTGGCATTGTCCAAAAACCCGTAAAGCAAGAAATAATAACCGCCGTAATTGCCAAAGTGAAATGAGTATTAATTTTTGCTTCACCTGTAACAATTTCTGATTGTGTGTCCATAATTCCCCCTATCATTGCAAAGTTACTCTGGTATTATATAAAATGTAGTTTTGAAGGGAGCACGTAAACTATGGAAATAACTAAAAAAGATGTAGCCTTAGCTGGGAAACTTTCTAAAATGCGCGTGAGCGACGCGGAAGTTTCTCTATACGAAGAACAGCTCAAAGCTTTGTTTCAATGGGTAGATGAATTGGCCGGGGTAGATACGGAAGATGTCCATCTGACAAATGTCAACTTATCCGCACATATTCGCCCGGACATTCCCTGCACGGATCCGGCGCTCGCCCAAACACTGCGTGATGCCTTCCCGGAACAAGAAGAATCTTGTGCAAAGGTTAAAAAGGTACTTTAATTATGACGATTGATCAGATTATCACTGCTATTAGCTCCGGCGAAAAGACGGCCGAACAAATCACCCGGGAATGTTTGCAAAAAATTGCTGAGGTAAACCCTTCATTAAACGCACTTGTAGAAGTGTTTGAACAGGACGCGCTTGCGCAAGCAAAAGCCGTAGATGCCAAAAAAGCACGCGGCGAAAAGCTCGGTCCGCTGGCCGGTGTTCCCGTAGCTATTAAGGATAACATTTTATACAAAGGCCACAAAGCCACTTGTTGCTCCAAAATGTTGGAAAATTATACGGCTTCCTATACCTCTACCGTTGTAGAAAAACTAATTGCTGCTGACGCTGTGATTATCGCACGCGCTAACATGGATGAGTTTGCTATGGGCAGCTCCAACCAAACATCGGTATACGGACCCGTTAAAAATCCGGTAGATACAACCCGTGTGCCGGGGGGTAGCTCCGGGGGCAGTGCAGCTGCCGTAGCAGCCGGGATGGTCCCCTTAGCCTTGGGAACGGATACAGGCGGCTCGGTACGTCAGCCCGCCGGGTTCTGTGGAATTGTAGGTATTAAGCCCGGGTATGGACGTATTTCACGTTACGGCGTTATTGCGTTTGCCTCCAGCGCTGACCAGGTGGGCATATTGGCGGGCAACGTAAAAGATGCCGCCCTTGCCTTGGAAGTATTAGCCGGAAAAGATGTGCACGATTCCACTTCGCTGGAAGCACCCGTTCCGCAATATACACAACAATTTACGTCTGATTTGAAAGGAATCAAAGTAGGGCTTCCCAAAGGCTTTTTAGACGGCTTAAACGAAGAAATTAAAACGCAAGTAGAAAAAGCGGCAACCAATTTGAAAACTCGAGGAGCCGAGCTGGTGGAAGTGGATGTTCCTCATGCTAAATACGCGGCCCCTTGCTATTACATCATTACCAGCGCGGAAGCCAGCTCAAATTTGGCGCGCTATGATGGAATTCGTTACGGTTATAGCGACCGGGGAGCTGCTGATTTAAATACTTCGTACGAAAGCTCCCGTGCCCCGTTTGGCGTAGAAGTAAAAAAACGCATCATTATCGGCTCGTATGCACTGACCGCGGAACGCTATGAAGCCTGCTTCTTAAAAGCAATGAAAGTGCGCGAGAAAATCCGAGAAGATTTTAAAAAAGTATTTGAGCAGGTGGACGTCCTTTTGACTCCCACTTCACCGACAACGGCCTTTAAATTAGGTCAACAGGATAAAAATCCGCTTTCACTGTACTTGGCCGATTTGTATACTTGCCAAGGTAATATTGGCGGACTAGCCGGCATCAGTGTTCCGTTTGGAAAAGATAAACAAGGGCTTCCCATCGGCGTACAATTTTACGGTCCTATTTTAAAAGAAGAAAAAATATTAAATGCGGCGCATCATTTGGAACAAAGCATATGATTATTAGTGAATTTTCATGCGGCGGCGTAATTTTGGACGGACGCAAAGTATTACTCGTTCAGGCCAAAAATATGAAAGGGAAAAAAATTTGGACGTTTCCCAAAGGTCATATTGAGGCCGGGGAAACGCCGCGTCAAGCTGCCCTGCGTGAAGTATTGGAAGAAACCGGCTATAAAGCCGTCATCGTCCGCCCTATGCTGCGCGTGAAGTATGCATTCACTTTTCAAGGAAACTACATCAAAAAAATGGTTCAGTGGTATTTGATGAAAAAACTGGGCCGTATCGGTAAACATGATGCAAGCGAAATTTTAGCGATTCGCTGGGTATCGTTACTAAAAGCACACGAACTGGTACAATACCCCAGTGATATCCGCTTGGTGGACATGCTGATGGCTTCCCTTAACATGGAACCTATCCACACGCCCGAATCCGAATAAAAAACCTCAAGCTTTACCGCTGAGGTTTTTTATTTTTAACAACCATATAGCAACAAAAGTTGTATTTCATTTTTAACGTAAGCCACAAGAACAAGTTGAGAGAGTTTGTGATATTCCAATAAGAGAACAGATTTCTCCATCACAATATCTTCCCTTCTCATCCATTGTTAGACAGTTTAGATTATTATCTTTTAAAAAACCAAAGCTTGCAATTACATGATCTGGACTCGATGTACATCCTAATTCCAAAGTACACTCACTCCAGCCCGAATAAGGACAAGGAATCCGGCAATCTCCTGCTGAACAAGACTCTCCTGGAAAGTTATACCCAAAATCCACATCCAGACTTTTAGGGGAAAACACTACACTCGCGACATTATCTTCTTCCAGTAATTTTGCCGTAGTAGCTGCCCTAACAGCTCCCAAAGTGCTCCACACGCCCGCAACACGCGATTTTTCTACCGATTTTTGATATTGCGGCAAAGCAACGCTGGCCAAAATACCAATAATTAAAACTACTACCAATAATTCTATTAGCGTAAAACCTACTAAATTTTGATTTGTTTTCATTTCCCATACCTCTTGGTCTGTTTTATAAATCAAAATTTAGCAAAAAAAAAAAAAGAAGTCAAGCCCTTATTCCTTAACTCATTTTTACAACGGAATCCGTTATTTTTTGTGATTCTGCCGCAACGCTTCAAACAATACAATCGCAGCCGAAGAAGAGAGATTTAAAGACCGCACCGGGCCCGTCATAGGGATGGTAAATAAACGGTGCGCGTAACGTGTGTAGAAATCTTTGGGTAGTCCGCACGACTCTGCTCCAAAAATTAAATAAGAACCTTCCGGGATTTGCACGTCCCAATACGCTTTTTTCCCTTTTGTGGAAAGAAAAAACATTTTTTCTTCGGTCGGTTTTTCAACCTCCAAAAAATCTTCCCAGGTGTTGTGGCGTTTGTAGTCTAAATTTGGCCAGTAATCAAGCCCGGAGCGGCGAATTTCTTTAGAGGCAATAATAAAACCCAACTTTCCCACTAGGTGAAGCCGCGTGCCGGTAGCCACACACGAACGGCCGATATTGCCGGTATTAAAAGGAATTTCGGGATTGACAAGTACAATGTTTAGCATATAAATTGGTTGCCACATTACTTTTACACAAAAGATCGTTTACCGCTTTCGCTTTTAAGCGGCCCTTAACGGGCTTTCAAAAATCCGTCGCGGCGGAGTAGAAATGTTATTGTTTGAGCAACGCGAGTTATAAAATTTCTCGCCGCAACGTGATTTTTGTAAGTGTGGGCCGAAATCTTTTTGTTACTTTTTCCGTTTCCAGAAAAAGAAAGGCTCTATTCTTCCCAGCGAATAAATAGCGGCGTTAGCACATTGGGAATACTGTCATTTTTAGGAAGTACCCGCAACGCATAATCTTGCCGGCCGCTATTAAGCGGAGAAACAGAGGCTTCGTAAATAAAGCTTTCTCCTTCCTTGCCGGCGCAAGTCATATCCACGGCTTCTACTTTGACAATATCTCCCAGTGTTCCACGTGTACCGAGGAATAATTCTACCTGAATTTCTTCCGGTAAAAGTCCGCCCAGTTGCACGCGAGCTTTAAACGGAACTTTATCCCCCATCAAAATGGCTTTTTCGGGAGTCGGCGTAATGTCGGTCACGCTTACGCGGTACCAATTTTCCGCAATTTTACGCCGCCAATCAGCTACCGCTTGCGCTTTGCCATCTTCTTGCAAAAGCACCCCGTAATTATGCGCCGGAATATAGAAACGTTCATAGTATTCCTTCACCATACGGTTAGTGTTAAACACCGGGGCAATTTGCCGGATAGATTCTTTCATTAAATTAATCCACGAGGAAGAAAGACCTTTTTCATCCTGTGCATAGTAAGTGGGAGCAATCTCTTGTTCAATTAAACTATAGAGCGATTCAGCTTCTACGGCATCACGTTCAGCATCCGATTTGTAATTCTCCGGGCCGCCAATAGACCACCCAAAATCACACGGACCCACTTCGTCCCACCAGCCGTCTAATACGGACAATGCAAGAGCCCCGTTCAAGGCCGCTTTCATACCGCTTGTACCGCTGGCTTCCATGGGGCGAATGGGGTTATTAAGCCACACATCCACGCCTTGTACCATATAGCGGGCAGTATTCATATTGTAATCTTCCACGAATACAATTTTGCCTTTAAAGCGCGGATCGTTTTGCGTAAGCCCTACAATAAGCTTAATGTATTCTTTACCGGCTGTATCGGCAGGGTGTGCTTTCCCGGCAAATACAAATTGTACCGGGCGGGTAGGATTATTGACAATCTTATCTAACCGGTTTAAATCTTTAAAGAGTAGCGTAGCACGTTTATACGTGGCAAAACGACGGGCAAAACCAATCGTAAGCACGTTGGGTTTTAACACTTTGCTACCTTTTTTCACGGTCATGACATCAAAGCCTTGACGTTTCAATTGACGTTTAAGGCGTGTTTGTACCAAATCAATTAGTTTATTCTTACGCGCATTGTGGACTGCCCAAAGCTCCTCGTTTGGAATGTCCTTCATCTTTTCCCAAGCGGACGCATCCGACGGATCAATTTCGCCTTGTTGGTCGTTATTAAATAAATACTTACGATAAAGTTCGTTATGTTCGTGCGAAATCCAAGATGAGCTGTGAATCCCGTTGGTAATACTGGTAATCGGGACTTCAGTAATGGGTAACCCGGGCCACAAGTTACGCCACATCTCACGGCTGACTACGCCATGGAGTTTAGCCACCCCATTACAAAAAGCTGATAACCGTAGCGCCACCACCGTCATGCAATACGTAGTGGATTCCGGTTTTTCTTTCCCTAATGCCAAAAATTCATCCCAGCTGATATGCATTTCATCCGCATAACGCTGCATGTATTTGCGCACGAGAGCCGGATCAAAGTGTTCATTACCGGCAATAACAGGCGTGTGAGTGGTAAACACGGAAGAAGCCCATACAATTTCGCGCGCTTCGGCGAAAGAGATATTCTTCTCCTTCATAATATCGATAATACGTTGGAATAACAGGAAGGCGCTATGTCCTTCGTTAATGTGATAAACCGTCGGTTTAATCCCCATCGCACTGAGCGCTTTGACACCTCCGATACCTAATACCACTTCTTGACGAATGCGATTTTCACGATCGCCCCCGTACAATTTTTCGGTAATAGCACGTTGCGCAGGGGTATTTTCTTGCAAATTGGTATCTAACAAGTAAAGTGAAGTACGACCTACCGGAACACGCCACACGCAAGCCTTAATGTTTTCGTTTCCCAATGGAATATCTACAATTACTTCCTGCCCATCAGCCCCTTTAACGCGTTCCACCGGCATGTGCGCCCAATCGTTGTCGGGATATTCCTCATTTTGCCAACCTTCGCGGTTGAGCACCTGTTGCACATAACCCTGTTTATAAAAAAGTCCCACCCCGATAATAGGCATATCCAAATCACTGGCAGATTTTATGTGATCCCCAGCGAGCATTCCTAAACCGCCGGAATAAATAGGCAACCCTTCGCCAATACCATATTCCATCGAAAAATAGGCCGTCAATAATTGACCGTTTTCTTGTTTATGCTCTCGGTACCAAGTGTGCGGATTGCGTTTATAATTGTAATAGGCCTCTTTAACTTGATTGACGTTACGTACAAAATTTTCATCACGGCTTAATTCTTCAAAACGTTTTTGTGATACGCTTCCCAAAAGCCATTTCGGGTTACGTTTGGAAGCCGTCCACAGGTCAGCATCGATTTGCACAAAAAGCAAAATTGCTTGCCAGTTCCAAGTGAACCACATATCATTGGCAAGTTCTTCTAAAAATTTGATATTCTCCGGCAGATTAGGCTGCACGTTAAACGAGTGGATTTTCATTTTGTCTCCTTACAGTCAAAAGGTATATCAAATTATATAAAATTTAGATTATCAAGCGATAAAAAACCGCCCGTCAACAAACGGGCGGCCCAATTATAACTTTATTTTTCTTATAAAACAGCGGTCAAAATCACAAAAAATGCTATGAGCAAAGCAAGGCCCAAACCGAAAGCAGCCTTTACCCATTCCTTGCTTTTAATCCCCAATTTGGAAGCACAAATAATATTGGGAATATTACCCGGAATCAGCATCCCGCCGGAAACCATCAAACTCATTAACAGAAACGTAAGCGTGCGGTCGCTAATCGTCGGAGTAACTTCAATAGCGGCCAACGTGGCATTGTCCAGCACCGCGGAAAGCATATTAATCCAATAAAGCCAACTGGCGCTTAAATGGGAAATGGTTTGCAAGGCAAACGGTTTTAAACCATCCCCTAATAGGGTCAATGCCATAACAAACAAGTATACTTTCCCGGCGCGGATAAAAATTCCTTTTAAATCATGATCAGCACCTACTTCTACGGCATGAACGCCCGGGGCATGTTTTATCGTACCTTCCCGAATAGAACTGGCCATCCCCGCCATAAAGAGCACCCCTCCCAACACAAACCAACCGACGTGTTCAATGAGGTAGAAAAATCCGGCATTATGCGGCGGCCCTGCCAATTTAGAAATAACCACCGTTCCCAACGGTTCCCCGATAGAAGTTAATACAGCCCCCATGCCAATGGCATAACACGAAAATGTAACCAATTTAATCCGTCCGGCACGTTCCAACGGGAGCATCACCGTAATTTCCGCCAAAATAAGCGCGGCAATAATAGCCGTAATAATACTGGAGGTAAGGCCTAAAATGAGAACGATAGAAAAAAGCGTCCAGCGAAGGCCGATTTTTTTGACGGATATTTGGGTCAATTGTTGCAAATGCTTATTAAATTGGCGGAATAACAAACCGGCAATTAATACCGCAAGCGTAATTTTGATAGGATCTTCTAACGCGGTAAGAACCAAATGCCCGCTCCAGACGTTTGAAACTGTGGCTGCGGCCGCCCCACACACAAACAAAAACACCTCTAGATTTTCTTCTACTTTATGCACGGTAAGCGGTAAGAAAAGCACGACAAGTATTAAGCAAGATAATAATACAACCTGTAAGGTTGACAATTCCATAACCCTATTTTCCCCCTATAAAAAAACGTCCCGTACGAGATTCGAACTCGTGATCTCCGCCTTGAGAGGGCGGCGTCCTGGACCACTAGACGAACGGGACATCCTTTTTATTTTACCAAATTTGTTGGCTTACTGCCGCTTTTATCGCAGTATTTGTTAAAGACTTATTCTTTTTGCTGTAATTGATAGGCTTTGGCCAAATCCCGTTCGGCCCCTTGCTCGTCACCCAATAATTTCTTAACTTGGGCCCGGTAGCGGTACGTTTCTTCCATAGAATCATCTAACGATAAAGCGCGGTTATAATCCGCTAATCCTTGTTCGTAATCACCCAGCAGAACATATGCAAATCCACGGTTCCCGTAGGCAATAGCAAAATTGGGTGATAGCTGAATCGCACGATTAAAATCAAGAATGGCTTCCTGCGGCCGGCTCAAGTGATTCTTTGTATTGCCACGGTTGTTGTATGCCATCGCAAAAAAAGGAGAAAGTGAAAGAGCATAATCATAATCAGCCAATGCTCCCTCGTAGTCGTGCAGTTCATCCTTCACGTTTGCACGATTGTTATACGCGCCGGCACTGCGGGGCTGTAATTCAATAGCCTTGTTGTGATCTGCTAAAGCGCCCTGGTAGTCTCCCAGTCCTTCTTTGGCGTTACCGCGGTTGGTATAGGTACGCGTATCGTTAGGACGCAGACGAAGTGATTCATCATAATCCTCTATAGCTCCTTTATGATCCTTTAAATTCTCTTTAGCAATGCCACGATTCGTGTAGGGGCTGGCATCTTTGGGATCTAATTCAATGGCTTTAGTAGCATCAGCAATAGCGCCTTCATAGTCCCCCAAATTATTTTTGGAATACGCCCGATTATTGTAAGCCCAACCATACTTAGGATTTAACGCAATAGCCCGGTTAAAATCGGCCAACGCCCCACGATAATCCCGTTGATCGTTTTTCAGTGTTCCACGGCTATAATAAGCATTGGCATGATTAGGATTTAAGGCAATAGCACGATTATAATGCCAAAGTGCTTTTAAAGTATTTTGTTTTCTACCGGCATCAACTCCAAGATAGTAGTGAATACGCGCTTTTTCGTTATTGGAAGCCAAAAAATATTTCTTAGCTTTCAAAAAAGGTTCTTCCAACGGTCCATTTACGCAAACAATTCCAACAAGTAACAATAGAAGAATAACTACTAAAAATTTTTTCATTTTATTTCCTCTTTTTAGGTGTGCAGTTTAATATTTACACCCTTTTTGGATTCCGATTAAACAAAATACTTTTTAATTATATCAAAAGCCTTCCGTTGGAAAACAAAATTTTTAGTACTCCCTGCTAAAATGCTAAAATATAACTGAGTCATCCTGAGAGAATTCTTCTCGGGATTTCAACCTTAATAGATTTTTCTTTGCAGGAGTTTTCTACATGGAAATTGGAATCGTCGGGCTGCCCAACGTTGGTAAGTCCACTCTTTTTAACGCGCTTACGTGCGCGGGCGCTGAAGCAAGTAACTATCCGTTTTGCACCATTGAACCCAACGTGGGTATTGTCGCCATTCCGGATAAGCGGCTGGATAAACTCTTTGAAATGTTCAAACCTCCCAAGAAAACAGCCGCGTTCATTAAATTTGTAGATATTGCCGGTATCGTTAAGGGTGCCAGCCAAGGCGAAGGCCTCGGGAACAAATTTTTAGCCAACATCCGCGAAGTGGACGCCATTATCCATGTGGTGCGCCTCTTTGAAGACGAAAATGTTACGCACGTGATGAACTCGGTGGACCCCTTGCGCGATATTGAAATCATCAACACCGAACTGATGCTGGCCGATTTGGAAAGTGCCACAAAAATTTGCGACCGTCTGGCCAGCAATGCTAAATCCGGCAAAAAAGATGCCGTTGCCGCCTGGGAACGCA
>CAMZDW010000024.1 GCA_947305555.1 uncultured Elusimicrobium sp. | reverse complement strand
TAAAAATATATTTGTTACTTTTTCTCATTGCAGAAAAAGTAACCAAAAAGGCTAGGCCAAACGCTCACAAAAGCCACTATAAAATAAAAAATTTTTGTAACTCGCTTTGCTCAAACAACAAAAATTTTCTTTATTTTATAGGTCTTTTGACAGCACGCTAAATGGCCAAATATAATACGGGAATTGGAAATTACCTTATTATTAGGAGAATGTATGGCAACAGAAATTAAATTTGGTACCGACGGTTGGCGAGGGATCATTGCGTGGGATTTTACGTTTGAAAATGTACGTCGTGCGGCTCAAGCATTAGCAGATTATATTAGCGAAAATGCACCCAGTGATGAAAATGGAAAACTCCCAAAAGTTTTTGTAGGCTACGACCGCCGGTTTATGTCAGATCTGTTTGCCGCGGATATTGCCAGTATTTTCCGTTCTAATAAAATTGATGTCACGCTGGGGGACCGCCCTATTTCCAGTCCGGTTGCTTCGTGTTTGAGTCTAAGTAAATTTTGGTTGTGTGTGATGGTGACGGCCAGCCACAACCCGGCCCAATATAATGGTATTAAAGTAAAAATTGGCGGGGGAGCGGCTTCTTCCCGTGTTACCAAAGAAATAGAAGAATATGTGGATAATAGTTCGGTCCTCTTATTATATGGCCAAAAAGCGGAGCAAAAGGATTTTACGGATGTTTATTTTAAATATGTTTCTTCGCACGTTAATCTTAAAAAGTTAAAAACATTTAAAGGTAAAGTTGTGATGGACTATATGTACGGGGCGGCTGCAGGCTATTTGGAGAAAATTCTTTCTCCCAAGCAGGTAATTGCACTCAGAGCAGAGCATGACCCGACGTTTGGCGGCGAACAGCCTGAACCGGTAGAGAAAAATTTGAATGTGCTCAAAAAGACGGTTGTTGCCCAAAAGGCGGCTTTGGGAGTTGCCTTTGATGGAGATGGAGACCGAGTTGCCATTGTGGATGAAAAGGGAACTTATTTAACGCCATGCATGATTTCGGCTGTATTGTGTAACCACTTAATCAAACATAAAAAACTGAAAGGTAAAATTGTGCAAACGGCTTCCATGGGCTATTTGCTAAAACGGATTGCGCGTGAACATCAGATGTTATTTGAAGAAGTTCCGGTTGGTTTTAAAAATGTGGCTGAGCGCATGGCGCTAGAGGATATTGCTTTTGGGGTGGAAGAATCCGGCGGTTTTGCTTGGAAAGGAAATTTACCGGACCGAGATGGTTTAACCGTGGCGCTTGCTTTCTTGGAAGCAATGGCCGTTACTGGCAAAAAAGCCAGTGAATTATGTGCCCAAATAACCCAAGAATATGGTGCTTCGGTATACTTGCGTAAGGATTTGCCACTTGTAAAACCGGTGGACAAAAATGCACTTACGGATAAGCTACGGAAAAAATTACCGAAAAAAATTAATAACCGCAAAGTGGCGGAAATAACCACTTTTGACGGACTCAAAATTTGGTTTGATAATGACGAATGGGTACTCATTCGCCCGTCTGGAACGGAGCCCGTGGTGCGGATTTATGCAGAAACGGCTACCAAGAAAGATACGCAAGCACTTTTGGATTTTGGCGAAAAATTAGTTACGCCTCACTTAAAATGATATGAAAAAGATTGCACTTGCAGATGATTCCGGTATTTTGCGTTCGGCGTTGAAAAACGTATTGGAATCTTCCGGCTTTCAAGTTGTGTTAGAAGCGGAAAACGGAAAAGAATTGTTTAACGGCCTGGAAAAAACGCCGGCAGATTTAATTTTGCTGGACGTCTTTTTCCCGGGGGAAAGCGGGCTGGATATGTTGGAAAACATCAAGAAAAAATATCCGCAGACGAAAGTATTGGTGGTTACCGGGCTTCGTCAAGATAATGTGCTTGCTGAAGCGCAAAAAAACGGAGCGGATGGAGTATTATACAAACCGTTTGATACGGCGGAACTAATTGCCGCGGTGGAACGTGTTATTTAAAACATAAAAGGCAGTCATTTCTATTATTGAAAGGGCGATCCTGTTGCTGGGTACGTCCTTTTTATTTTTATCGGTTGGTTAACTGATTATATCGGGTTCTACAGCGTGTTCGGGCAGTAAAATGAGATTTTCCAAATAATCCAATTGTGCTCGGTAAGAACGTAACGCCTGAAACGTTGCCTGCGGTACGTGTTCATAATCGGGAAGCAGTTTATCAACGGTATTTAATTGCAGTTCCGCAGATTGGATTTGATATTTTAAAAGCGCAATAATCTTCAGCGCACGTAGCGACGGATCTTCTTTTACTGGTTTGGTTGTTTTCATAACATTTTATTCGGTTTGTTTTGGGCCCGGGGATAATAAAAACGGCCATTATATCCGGGCCAACCAAGTTACCCAAATAAAATAGCCGTGGTTTATCGTGATACGATAAACACTCGGTACAAAATAAATGGGTAATTACTCCATTTACTTTGTACCTCAAACGACTATATTTGACCTGGTTGAAATTTGTATCAAACAATCCGTATTTAAATACGGATCAAATATAGTAGAAATTGTATTTTCACGCGCTTGCGCGGTACTGCAACTCCTCCTGTTTTTAACAGTATCATAAAAAATCTACAACCGCAACCACTTAAATTCAAAAAATACGACCACACTAAAAATCAGCACCGGCCCCCAGCCGGCTAGGAAAGGGTTAATGTATCCGTTCTCTCCCATGGACGTACACATCGACATCAACCACCAGAAGGTAAACGCAATGACCATGGAAGCCAAAATGTTTACAATTTTGCTTTTGCGCCGCGTGCTAATGGCAAACGGCATTCCCAAAAGACACATAATCAGTGTTACAAATGGGGTCGCTAATTTGGACTGGCGCATCGTTTCTGCCGAGTAAGAGGCAATGCCTGTTTGTTCGTGGAAACGAATACGTTTAGTTAAATCGCGAATTCCCATCAAATCTTCATACACGCGCCCAATAGACATTTCTTTGGGCCGGATGGTTAAAGGGGATGGAGCTGAGTCAAAATGTTCTTCCTGTGTCTCTAATTCATTGACAAACGTGCGGCGAATACCGTCGATAAAAAACCAACCCTGCCGGGATTCGTCCCAGACCATTTGGTCGGCTACGATTTGGTTGGTAATATCCCATGATTCGTCAAAAGTATCAACGGATACTTTTGTCATGGCTCCTTTGGTTAAATCCACTTCCTTGGCATAAAGCATTTGGGTAGGTGAAATTTTAATCAGCACGTCATTTTCCAGGTATTGGTTATAATTAGGGCGCGGTTTCATGCGTGTATAGTAAATGTAGTTCGCTTTTACGTTTAGAGGGGGCACGACGAATTCTTGTAATAACATGGTACCTCCGGCTACCAGTAAAATGCAGGCGATAATCGGTTTGAAAAGTTGCTTTGGAGAAAATCCGCCGGCCACGCAAGCCGTCCATTCACCGTTAGAAATCATCTCCGAAATTACGGAAATAGCTCCCAGTAAACACGCTACCGGCATAATGGTGGCTAACCAATTGGGGAAAGTAGCCAACGCATACGAAAAAATATCCCACATGGTGGTAATTCCGTTGCCGAGGTTTTTCATTTTTTCGAACATATCCCCCAGCACGACAAGCGCCGCAAAGACACCCATCGCAAAGAAGAACGGTCCCCAAAATTTTTTGGCAATATACGTATAAATAATCCGTGCGCGCATCAGATATTTAACCTCTTTTTCCACAACCACCGGGCTACAAAAATACCAATGATGACCGGCAGCCACGGCCCGGGGTAAGATAGCCAAACGTATTTCTTACCCAAAGATAAACCTAACGTCATCAGTAAATAGAATGTAAAGATGATAATTACGCTCCACAGCATACCCCATCCTTTATTGGTACGTTTCCCTAGGGAAAATCCAATTGGGCAGCTGACAAACAGCAAAATCAGCGGTGAAAGTGCCAGTACGTTACGCATACTGATTCCCGTGCGGTATTCATTGGCTGTTTTTTCATCCAACGGTTCTTTGCGTAGTTTGCGCAACAATTTGGTGGTGGTCATTTCGCCCACTTTTAAACGGCGAGTATGTTCTTTTAAGAGCGAAATACTCATGGTATAACTATCAAAATTGGCTGCAATGAGAGAAGATGGGTCCTTGTCTGAAACGCGTTGCATTTGCCCATCCTGCAGTTGTAATCCTACCGCGGTGTCGCTTAAAATAATCCGGCCTGAGGAAGCGTTGACCTTGGTGCTTAAAGCCCCGTTGTCATTTTTGCGGATGAGATGGATTTGCTTGGCCGTATTGGTTTTAGGGTCTAAATCTTCTACGTATAAGTCCCAATCGCCTAAATTCATGAACGTACGCGGTTCCAGCGTGACCTTAGTAATTTTGCTGTAGGCTTCTTCTTTTCGGTTCAGAAATTGTTTATAACTTTTCGGTGTTAACCAGTTTCCCATGATAACAAGTAATACCGAAAGTATTACCGCACAAGCCAAAAGCGGCTGTACAATTTCTTTAAAGGAGAATCCGGCTGCGCGCAACGCAATCAGTTCGCCTTGTTCGCTCATGTTGGTAAGCGTAAGGAGTACCGCAATTTGAAAAGCCATTGGAGCACTTAGACAAAATACGTCCGGTAAAATGCTGAGTAGGGAGGCCACAATCCAGCCAATTCCAGTTCCATATTCCATGGCCATTCCAACCACTTTGATGAAATGGTTCATGAAAATAACAAACGTAAGCACCCCTACCACGCCGGCAAAGAACGTGAGTAAACTTTTGGCAATGTATCGGGTAAAAATGCTAACACGCATATAATTTATTCTACCAAATATGAGCCGTTGCCGGGGAATTGGTGTGAAAAGAGGTCTTGCCAGAGGCAGAAATTTTATAGAATGAAATAATGAGGTATTTTTTCGTCTTATGAAAATACTGCGGTTGCTTGTTGCCCTAGCGGTATTTGTAAACTGTTTTCCGGCTCCCGTGTGGGGGGCGGATGGTTTGCCATATAGCTTAGTGGATAAAGACAAATACGCTATCTTTGAAGAAGAACAAGAAGCCACCCGGGAACGAGAACTGACCTTGGAAGATCCACCGGATGATGCTGAACTGCTAAAATATACGGATGCTTTTTGGCGCCAGGCAGTCACTTCGGTGGACGGTGCCTATTCCCTAGATAAAGAACCGGAACCCATCCCGGACTTAACCCTTTTAAACCCCACGCTTTCTTTGCCTTTATACGGGACCAGTATCGCTTTGACCGGGCGCTACGTGCTGGGGCTGAAAATGGCGGCTAAGAAATACAAAAAAGATGCGAATAATGATGTGACCGCCCGCAATCAACACACCACCGAAATGGCCCAGGAGCTGCAACTGAAAATGCAGGGTAAAATTATGGACCGCGTGTTTGTGGACATTGATTATGACGACCAGCGCGAACAGGAGAAAACGATCTCTGTGGCCTATCGTGGTAAACCGGGCGAATTAGTACAGTTAGCAGAATTTGGTGATATCAATTTGGCGCTACCCAAAACGGAATTTATTGCCTACGAAAAAGAGCTTTTCGGGGCCAAAATGCATTTGCAACATAAAAACGCCAACTTGTATGTAATCGGTTCACAAACGAAAGGTACCAGTAAGCAAAAGCAATTCGTGGGTGGAAGTGTGCAGGAAATTGTGTCCGTGGCCGATACCTCCTACGTGCGGCGCGCGTACTACGATTTGACGTTCGGGGGTAATATGCACCCCTTGGATGATACGACTGCTTACAACGATTGGCGAAATGACATGGGAAATATTTCACCCGGCAGCGAAGAAATTTATTTATATACCAACACCACTTCCACCGGGCAATATGTCCCTGTGATCAAAGATGCAACAGATTATGAAGGGACCTTGCGTTACAGTGCTCAATGGCAGCTGTTAACGCGTGGGGTGGACTATACGGTGGATTATGCACGCGGTATTATTACGTTTAAAAAATCCATTACAGCGGCCAGTGTCCTAGCGGTAGATTACCGCAACTCGAAAGGCGATTATTTAAGTTCGTTTGGGGCTACCCCGGGTACGATTAAACTTATTAAGACCGAAAACGAAAAAGTGTGGGAAGACTTATCGGGTGTAGAAACGGCGAATAAGTTGGAAATGAAAACGATTTATAACATTGGGGCACAGAAAATCACGCAAGATAACGGAAAAGGCAACTTCATCTTGCGCCTCTTGGATGCCAACGGGCAAGAAGTGGGGAGCGCGGCCTCGCCTATTCAGGTGTATCCTACGACGATTGAAGTGGATTTTGATCAGGGTACTTTTGAACTGGCCAGTCGTATGACTGACGATATGGGGCTTTATAACACAACTCCTACTTCTTCACGGAACCGCACTTTCAAAATCCAATACGAAAGCACAGTCAAAACGTACTTTGTGGAAGCCGATATGGTTATTCACTCTGAAGTAGTGAAACTAAACGGCCGCCAACTTACCCGCAATAATGATTATTACATTGACTATACTTCCGGCTTCATTACTTTTTACAAAGGCGATATGGTGACGGAAAATTCCGTCATTGATATTACCTATGATACGGTAAACGGCTCCAGCGCAAACAGTTCGGTCCTGGGTGGCCGGCTCGATTATAAACTGTTTGATAAAATAGTGATGGGAGCTACCATGCTACGTGAAGGTGGGGAAAAACCAAATACGGTACCGCAAATCGGCGCGTACAGCAAAGAGCTTACCGTATATGGGGCCGATGTAAACGGACGCGATATTAAACTGGCTCGCCCATTGTCGGTGGATTTTAGCGCGGAAGTGGCTCGTAGCGAGAAAAAACAAAATATGTTCGGCTACGCGATGGTTGATAGTATGAATGAAACAACCGAACAAGTATCTGGCTCACGTGTGTTTTATGACTGGATTATTGCTTCCAACCCTAGTAATAAACCCAACTTTTTAGATGCTGTCCGCTGGGATACACAAGAACTTCCTGCTTTGGAAATTAACCCGCACGCCATTGCTAACCGCGACGATAAACAACAAGTTTTAGTCATCGATTACGACTTTAGCCGCAGTACCGGTGCATACGCCGACCGTGACGAAGTGTCTATCGTTTATCCGCTTAGTACCAGTGGGTTGGATTTATCTTCCAAAACTTCCTTTAATTTGACCATGCTGGGAGAAACCGGCGGGCCGGATGTAAATATTACCTTTGGGAACATCAAAGAAGACTCCGATAACAGCGGGGGCATGAATACCGAATGTGGAAACGGGGTACCAAAGACCGAAGACATTTACTGCCGCAATACATTAGCCCCTAATGAGGATATTGGATGGCTTTACACAAACCCGGATGGAAGCCAACAACGGTATAATCCGTTTGTCAACAACGTTTATAACCCGGAGTCACAGCCTAACGGTCGTATTGATACGCAGGACTTAAACAATAACGGAAAGTTCGATACGGATGATATATTGGCTACTTGGGGAGGGGAGGGTAACTTCGGATACGCTGGCCGGACTATTGAACATGCCGGACAACCTGAACCCGGTAAGAATGATACGTGGCAAACATATTCCATGCCCTTTACCATGAATAATAAAAAAAATTGGACGGCCGTGCGCCATGTGCGTATTACACTTAAAAAAGGAATGAAGGAAAAAGGACAAATTAAAATTGCCAATGTAGGGCTTTCAGGAACTGCTTGGAATACCGAAGCGACGCCCAGTCAATTTTCTATTTCCGGTGTTAATAACGTAGATGATACCAGCTATGATCCTATTTTTAATGACCGTTCCGGCGATGGCCAACGTGTGTTTAATTATTTATACGGTTCGTTAAATAATTATCGTGAAACGATGGATAGTGCCAACGCACTGGATCAAGCGTTGCAACTTACTTTGCATAGTGGTTGTACAGAAAATGTATGTTACACCACACGTAATTTTAAGAGTATGGATTTTTCACAACACCGGGAAATGCGATTCCTTCTGCACAGCAGCGCAAATAACGGAAGTTTCTTCTTAAAGGTCGGGACGGAAACTAATTACGATAAAATCAAAGTTCCGTTAACAGATTTTAACGGTTGGCGTTTAATTTCCGTTAAGATGGTAGATACGAATGGAGACGGGATTGCGGATACTTTTGTAAATGCTTCGGATGAATCTTACGGGGTAACGGTGGAAAGTGTCCGTGCACCGAACGGATTACTTAATTTCCGCGAAGTCAGTTTGATTACGGCTGGCGCTGAAGGGACTACTCAAGATAGTAAAATTTGGCTAAATGTCATTCACTTGGCAGAGGCCATTACACTCAAAGGGGATGCCTACAAAGGGGATGTTGTTGTCAAATTAGATGGCTGGGGAAGTGCCGGCGCTAAATATAAGCACCAGGATGGTAATTTTGAAACACCGCTCACGGTTTCTAAACAACAAGAAACTACACAGGAAGAATACTTTGTAAAAATAGATCGCATCAAGGAATTTCCTATGCAAGCTAATTTAACGCGCAGTACGGTAACCACGCCTTTGATTACAGACACGACGGATTATAACACCATCAGTCTATTGGATAAAGGCCGCGTGGAGCGCCAAAGTGCTGTAGTGCGTGGGGATTTTATTAAAGATAAATTGCCTCGAATCGGGTTGGAATATACGTTAGACCAAGTAGATTATGACCTGATGAAGCGTAAGGATGATGCTCATACTTATGGGGCGACCGTGTCGCATAACACTAATTCCTTCAAAAATATTTCAGTAGGTTATTACATTACACGTTCTTCGGTGGAATACGACACTGTGCGACATTTGGAATCGGATACATACTACAATACGGATGAAGATACGCAGAAAATGAATGTTAAATTTACGTATCAACCGACTCAATCCTTTTACATAACGCCTACGTACAGCCTGCGCAAGAGTACGGAAGACCGCACCCATTACAATACTTCTTCTACGGAAAGTTTACACTACGATAAAGCTATGAACCAGAATACGGGATTCAATTCTACGTGGAAGATTACAAACTGGTTGGCTCCGTCTGCTAATTATTCTATTAGTACGGTAGAAAGTAACAACTTAACGGCGAAAAACAGTATCAATGCCGGTGTCGGCCAGGTAAAAACGGTGAATCGAAATGCGGATGGCGGTGTATCGCTTACGCTCAACGGGAATGATCTTTTGCCGAATAGTAAATTGTTTAGTACATTCGTTATTTCGTCAGGGTACCGTTTACAGGATGCGGATGCTTGGGCCGATGTGGATAGCGGGTTTGATTCCCGGAAAGAATTATGGATTCGCCATACGCTTAAAAATGTAGGAGATCACGGATATTTAAAGAACCGCACTTTGCGTGATACGTTTACCTCTACGCAACGGTGGAATCCTTTGTCCAAATATCAATTTTCCGGCGTAACCGCTCCGTTGCAAACGATTTCTATCATTAATAATATGAGTAAGACGTTTCAAACGAACAATCAAACCGGTACGGAGTATGATTCCACGAGCACCACTTTGCCGGATTTAACTTTCTCTATTTCCGATTTGGAAAAGTTCTTTTGGGCCGGAAAATGGCTGAGTGCTTCAAATTTAAAATTACGTTACAGCCGTATCGAGCAGAAAAATAAAGGAACGGATGAACAGTATACTACGCAATACGGTGGAGATCTGCGGTTTATGCTGTTTAATTACTTTGATACGGTGTTAAATTACACACGCAAAGAGTCTGACAAAACAGACCTGCGTGTACGCACCAGCTTAGAGCGTGTGGAAGAAGACACCCTTTCCGCACAGACTTCTTTTTACATTAAATCCCTGCGTGTAACACCCAAAGTCACACACCACGCTTATGATAAATGGGTAGTAAACGGGAAAATTAGTGAAAGCGTTACGGAAACTGTCCCCAGTTTAAACCTGCGGTGGGACTTTAACTTACCGCATGGTATTAAATTGCCATTTATCAACCGCATTTATTCGTCCACCAATCGTATTATTTGGAACACGAATTTTAGTTACAAAGAAAAAAAATCTCCGGTGGAAGTGAAGGAAAACTATAAAATGTTTGATGCCACTACCTCGTTGGATTACGAATTCTCTCGCAATTTGCGTTTTACGCTTTCCGGTGGAATCACGGTATTGGATCATGCGTACGTAGAGACGGAAGATTATACTGCCTATAATGTGGCAGCAAACGTGACGGTACAATTCTAGTATGAAAGGCAAGTTACTCTTTCAAACAGTCAGTAACTATTTTTTACATTTTTTCTTTCCGCGCACGTGTTTTTGTTGCGGTTGCGACTTGCCCTTTGACTCCGCCGATTACCTTTGTACGTCCTGTAATCAGGGGCTTCAAAAACCGGGGCCGCATATTTGCCAGCGGTGTGGAGCTGTTCTGAAAAGCGGAGGAGCGCATTGTTACGCATGCCGTGGCAGTAAGGCCAAAGAGTATAAGTGTCAAAAGATTCGCTCTGCTTTTATTTTCAACGTGGTTTCACGCGCACTTGTTCACGCACTGAAATATCGTCAAGCTGATTATGTAGCCCTTGCGATGGGAAAGAAAATGATCCCTGGTTTTGCACGTTCCCCGGAACTGGCAGAAACCAATTTAATTATACCTGTTCCGCTTCACATTAAAAAGCAACGCGCGCGTGGTTATAATCAAAGTGAATTGCTGGCCCATTCTTTTGCAAAGGAAGCGGGGTTGCCTTTGGACACAGTATCATTGATTCGTACGCGCAATACGGTGAGCCAAACTCAATTGGGCCGCCAAGGCCGACTTGAAAATATGGTGGGTGCTTTTACGTGCATTCATCCGGAAAATGTAAAAGGGAAAACGATTCTTTTGATAGATGACGTAGCTACTACCGGGGCAACCTTGGAAGGATGTGCAGTGGCTCTTAAACAAGCCGGAGCTAAACGAGTATTTGCTTACACCTTTGCTCGAGAGTGATTTTTACATCATGTGATGTGCCCGAAAACTAAAAATTTTTCCTTTGCCTACAATAATGTGATCCGATACATCCAGCCCCATAAAATAAGCGGCTTGCGTTAGGTTATTAGTGAAGGTAATATCTTCCGGAGAAGGTTCCGGCTGACCCGAAGGATGATTATGCACAATAATGATATGCGCCGCTTGTGCTGTCAGGGCATGGCCTATAATATCGCGTGGGGCAATTTCTATTTTATCCCGGTGGCCGGTGGAAATAATTTTAGAACCGATAATAGTGTGTCTTGTAGATAAAAATAAAATTTGTAAAAATTCTTCTTTTTTATCTGACAAACAAGCCTGGCAGTAGTTCATCACGGCTTCCGGTGTCATCCCATTGGGGCGGCTTTTTATTTCGCTTAACATATAACGTTTCAGCAAAGCACGAACAAAAGGGATTAGTACGGCAGTTTGCTCTCCTACTCCGGAAACTTGCTTTAATTCGTTAGGAGCCGCGTCTAATACATTTGATAAAGAACCAAAATTTTCCAATAGCCTCCAGGCAAGCGGCTTCGTATCTTTGCGTGGGATGGAATACGTAAGTAGTAGTTCCAATACTTCGTGGTCCAGTAGGGAATCCAGCCCGGCCGTTATAAATTTTTCGCGCAGCCGTTCACGGTGTCCGGCTTGTAGGGGTTTTATTTGTTTGGGCATAAGTTGACTTCCATTTTTTATTCTACTATTTTTAATGATACAATAGATATAATCACTTTATTGGGGAAAATTTATGAAAAAGGTCATTGTTATCGGCGGTGGTCCGGCAGGGTATCCGGCCGCTTTAAAAGCGGCCTCCTTAGGTGCCGCAGTGACGTTAATTGAGAAAAATAAATTGGGCGGTGTGTGCCTTAATTGTGGGTGCATTCCGTCTAAATCATTGTTAGATGCGGCCCACCGGTTTGAGCAGGCGCACGGGCTTTCTTCATTAGGGAATGAACACGCCGCCTCTGCCGCAGAAGCATTGTTTGCCTCACGCGACTGGTCCAAAATTCAAGCGCGCCAGCAAGCGGCCACGGCCAAACTCATTCAAGGAATTTCTTTTCTCTTAAAAAAGGCCAATGTAACCGTAATCACCGGCGAGGCCTCTTTCGTGAATGAAAATACAGTTTCAGTAAAAACGAGTAATGGTGCGGAGCAGCTCACGGCAGACGGGATTATTTTAGCTACCGGAACGGAGGCTTTTTACCCACCCCCGTTTGATGCGTTGAAGGGCCAAATTTACGATAATTCCACTTTTTTTGGAATGAAAGAATTGCCGCACTCATTGGCTATTATCGGCGGTGGTGTGATTGGTTGCGAAATGGCCGATTGTATGCAAGCGTTAGGAGTAGAAGTGCATTTAATAGAAATGCAGCCGCGGTTACTACCGTTGGAGGATGAGAACGCATCACGCGTGCTTACACAATCTTTTACAAAACGGGGAATTTTTCTCCATACCGGGGTGCAGGCTACCGCTGCCCGAAAAACAGATTCCGGGTTTGAAATGGTCTTGTCTAACGGAGAAAATATCCATGCGGAAGCGGTGTTGGCCGCAATTGGCCGCAGCGCTAATTTGACGGATTTAAAGTTAGAAAATATCGGCGTGTGTTGGACGCGCAAAGGCGTAGAAGTCAATCCGCAAACGCTGCAACTGAAAGGGAATATTTACGCGGCCGGGGATGTGACCGGGCTTTTACAATTGGCCCATGCCGCGACGCGGCAAGGGGAAGTGGCGGCTTCCAATTTATGCGGAGTGTCGGCTGTTTACCACAACGACCGGGTGCCGCGCGCTGTTTATACTACTCCGGAAATTGCCTCGATTGGTTTATCGCGTGCTCAAGCACAGCAAGAGGGCCTTGCCGTGCGCGCACAAAAAGCTTTTTTCTTAGCGAACGGCCGTGCCGTAGCGCAGAACCAGACGGAAGGATATGTGGAATGGCTTAGCGACAGCCAAACGGGGAAACTGCTCGGAGCTACTTTTGTGGGAGCGCAAGCGGCGGAGCTCATCCATGTGGCGGCCGTGGCATTAGAAGCTGAGTTTACAGTAACCCAACTTAAGCAAATAATTTTTGCCCATCCCACACTTTCCGAATCTATCCGGGAGGCTGTGGAACGATGAGCAGTTCGTTCTGTGTTGTGTTGGTTTATCCGCGGGATCCAAATAATATTGGGGCGGCGGCCCGGGCTATGGCCAATTTTGGCTTATCTGATTTACGGGTGGTCAAACCTTTTGCAGTAGCTTGGCGCGAGGCGGTTAGCGCAGTGGGTGCTGAGGATATCATGAAGGCGGCCCGGCAATTTGATACATTGGATGAAGCCTTGGCGGATACTACGTATTCGCTGGCTGCCACGGCACTGCGTAATCGCTATTTGGAACAGGCCATTGTTACATTACCCCAATTAAATGAGCAGGTGGATCGGTTGCCTTCCGGTCATATTGCGCTTGTTTTTGGGAATGAAAAAACAGGATTAAGCGGCGAAGATATAGAAAGATGCCGGGCTGTGCTGAATATTCCCACAGTTTCCAAACAACCTTCTATCAATTTGGCTCAAGCGGTTATTTTAACGTGTTATGAACTTTCCAAAAGGGCTGGTTTTACACCCTTGCGCTCCGCAAAAAGTGCGGCGGCCAAAGTTCCAACTGATTCCCAAAAAGAAATTTTAGTAGAACGCGTATACCGTTTGTGTGAGCAGGCGGACTTGCGTCCGGATTTAACCCCCAAGCAACGCAAAGCGTTTTTACGACGGTTAATAGGGGAGTTGCCTCTAAACGAGATTCAACTTTTCTTTTTAAAATCATTGGCAGAACGGCTCAGCCAGCGTGTGGATTAAAAGGGCTGTCAAACGTCCTATATTTTGTTAAAATATAACTATGAAGCCAGCCAAACGTTCGGGTTATAATATTTTGGTCATCAATCCGGGGTCTACTTCGGATGATATTGGCTATTATCGCGGTAAAAAAGCTGTATTTGAAATTACCGTGCGTTATTCCCAGACGGATTTAGAACCTTACGAAGGCCAAAATGTAACGGCCCAACTTCCCTTACGTCGTAAGTTAATCTTAGATTATCTATTAGACCATAAAATTGCACTCAAAGAAATTGATGCAGTCATTGGCCGCGGTGGTTTGTTGCACGCTTTAGAAGGGGGAGTGTATACTGTTAACGAGCCAATGATTCAAGATTTAAAAACAGGTAAATACGGAAGCCATGCCAGCAATTTGGGCGGTATTTTGGCAAAAGATATTGCCAAGTATGCCGGATGTCCCAGTTTTATCGCCAATCCGGTCATTGTAGATGAGTTCGAGCCGGTGGCGCGCTATTCCGGAATGCCGGAAAATCCGCGTATTTCTATTTTCCATGCGTTAAGTCAAAAACGGGTGGCTCGGTTAATTGCCGGGAAATTAGGTAAATTGTATGAAGATGTAAATTGTATTGTATGTCACGGCGGTGGAGGGGTATCCGTAGGGGCGCACCGCAAGGGACGCGTTATTGATGTGACAAATGGTTTTGAGGGAGACGGCCCCATGACTCCTCAGCGAAGCGGCAGTACACCGGGATCTAAACTGGTACAGATGTGTTTTTCCGGTAAATATACCGAGCGGGAGATCCGTTTTAAAATGCGCGGGAAAGGAGGATTGGTCGCCTATACCGGTACATCGGACGTTAAAGAATTGGAAGAATATATTCATCACGGTAAAAAGCGGCCCGGTAGTTTGATAACTTGCTCCCGGGAAGAAGCAAAACTGGCGTTGGAAGCGTTGATTTATCAGTTATCAAAAGCCATTGGAGAAATGGCTGTTGTATTGGAAGGAAATGTAGCCTTTATTGCTCTAACTGGAGGTTTGATGCACAGCCAGTATATTCCCCAGCGCATCAGTCAATATACGGGTTGGATTGCACCCATTTACGTGTTCCCGGGCAGTGAAGAAAAAGATGCATTGCGTGAAGCCGCAAGACGGGCATTGGAAAACCCCAAAATTATCAAGCAGTATACATAGATTTTAAGTCGTATTTTTAAGGAGAAAATTATGAAATTCAACAGTTTTGCGGATTTGATTTCGCAAGTTAAAGGTAAATCTAACCGGGTAGTAGTTCCGGGTGCCAATAATAAAGAAGCCTTACAAGCTATTAAAATGGCCGACGATAATGGTCTTATTTCCCACGGTATTTTGATTGGGCCGATTGCGGCAGTCAAAGAGATGGTAGCTGCTGCCGGGCTGAATGAAAGCAAATTTGAGTTTATTGATTGTGAAGATGTTCCCACAATGTGCAAATTGGCTGTAGACCAAATTTTAGCCGGGAAAGGTGATTTCTTGATTAAAGGGCTTGTAGATACGAAATATTACATGAAAGCTATTTTGAACAAAGAGGCCCACCTCGTACCGGAAGGGGCTTTGCTTTCTCACTTTGTACTTTTCAGCACTCCTAAATACAAAAAACCGTTTGCCGTTACGGATTCGGCCGTGGTAATTGCTCCTACCTTGGAACAGAAAGTAAAAATTATTCAAAATGCCGTAGATACCATGCACAAACTCGGTGTAGAAACCCCGAAAATCGCGTGTGTGTGCCCGGTAGAAAAAGTAAACGAAAAAATCCCCAGCACGGTGGATGCTGCCGCGCTTGCCCAAATGAATGCAGAGGGGAAAATTACGGGTTGCAAAGTAGAAGGCCCGTACGATTTATATATTTCTCTATCCGCTGAAAGAGCGGCCGAAAAAGGAATCAAAGGCGCCACTGTTGCCGGTGATGCGGACGTCTTGATGTTGCCAGATTTGGATGCTGCCAACCCCCTGTATAAAGCTTTAGCTTTCTTTGGGGATCATATGGAAGCGGCGGCCGTTTTGGTTGGACCGAAGATTCCGGTCATTTTACCTTCCCGGGCGGATGACCCGAAGGTCAAGTTGAACGCAATTGCCTTGTGTTCTTTCTTAAAAGATCAAAAATAAATGAATAAAAGGGGGGATTTTCCCCCCTTTTTGATGTGTATGAAGCAGAAACTTTTGGCCTTTTTTTCGGCACATTACCGCCGGTATCATGATTTTATATTTTACAGTCTTACGTTGACTGTAATTGTGTTGTCCACTTTACTTGCGTTACGTATTACCAAAGAAAAAAATCTACAAGAACAACAAAATTTTCACACTCGTGAAATCCCGGTGCAAGAGTATACGGTTGGAGAAAAGCCCATCTATGTGGCATTGCAAGAATCTGGGCTGGACAAGCAAACCGTGGTTCAGATTGTGGATAAATTATCTTCGGTTGTAAATACGCGTCGCTTGCAGAAAAAAGATACCTACTCTGTTTCTGTTGAAAACGGACAGCTGGTAATGCTACTTTTAAGTCAAGGATTCAAACGTTATTTTGTTGCCAATGTGGATGGGGGGCTTGTAGCCGGCGTCAGTGATGTGGAGCTGAAGACGCGCATTCAAACGGCTACCGGGAGTGTAAAAAATTCCCTATTTAATTCTATGTTAGCGCAGGGATTGCAGGTGCCCTTAATTTTGGATTTTACCGATGCTTTTTCCTGGACGATTGATTTTAATACGGATACGCGCAATGGCGATAAATACACGGCTCTATGGGAAGAAAATTATGCAGATTCCGGTGAAATTGTTAGCCAGGATTTATTAGCTGCTTCCTACCAGAATGTGAATGAAACAAAACCTACTTATGCTTTTTACTTTGAAGGGGAATTTTACGATGAAACCGGAAAAGTCAGTAAAAAAATGTTTTTAAAATCGCCAATTAGTTTTCGTAATTATCGCATTTCTTCACGTTTCTCTTATGGGAGAGTCCATCCTATTTTAAAAATCCGCCGCCCGCATTTAGGAATCGATTATGCTGCTCCGGTAGGAACTCCCGTTCAGGCAGTGGCAGACGGAACTGTAAAATTTGCCGGGCGCAAAGGGGGATTTGGAAATTTTGTAGAAATTAAACATGCCAATAACTATACCACTATGTATGGCCATTTAAAAAGTTTTGGCAAAGGAATTAAAGTAGGCGCCCGGGTTAAACAGGGAGCCACGGTCGGGTATGTGGGCAGTACGGGCCTTTCTACAGGGCCGCATTTGGATTTTCGTATTAAAGAAAAAGAGAAATTTTTGGATTTTCTCAAGATGAAAAACCGCAATTCCGCCGTACGTGATATTCCGAATGAAAAACGGCAAGAATTTGAAGAACTAAAAGTGTTATACTTAAAAGAACTGAATGCGGCCAAAGAGCAACCCGCTCCGGTCGCAGGGGAGGAACCTCATGAAGCGTAAAAAAATAGCGTTAACGGGTGGTCCGAACAGCGGTAAAACGACAGCTTTGTCGGTACTGAAAGAAACTTTTGGCCCTCAAGTAGAACTCGTAAAAGAAGCAGCAACCCTTATTTTTAGCGGTGGTTTTCCACGCAAAGATAACAGCCGCCCTCACATTGAAGCAGCACAGCGCATCATTTTCTACGCAACCCAGCAAATGGAATGGCTGGCGGAAAATTCTTCGGATGCTCCCCTTATTGTGTGTGACCGCGGAACGGTGGACGCAGCAGTATACTGGCCGGCTGGGGTAGAAGATTTTTTTAAAAACATGAACACCTCTCTGGATGCAGAGCTTGCACGCTACGATGCTGTGCTCCACTTATCTCCTCCTAAAAACCCGGCTTTTTATCAGTCTACCCAAGTGCGTACCGAAAGTTTGGATGAAGCGTTTGCAATTGATGAGCGCATTTTAAAAATTTGGGAAAAACATCCTAACCGCATGATTATTGGGGGGACAGAACACTTTTTTGAGAAAGCAGAAGCAATTAAAAATTTTGTAGAAAAAATTATTCAAGGATAACGTTATGAAAAAAATTGTATTAACAGGTGGTCCCAGTGGCGGAAAAACGACAGCTTTATCCCTCTTACAAGAGACGTTTGGCGGTGATGTGGCCATCGTGCCGGAGGCAGCCACGCTAATTTATAGCGGTGGTTTTCCACGCAAAGATAATAGCCCCATCCACATTGAACATGCCCAAAATATCATTTTTTATACGGTGCATCAGCTGGAAAAATTGGCAGAGCGTACCACCAACGCAAAAGTTATTATCTGTGATAGAGGTTCTATTGATGGCGCCGTGTACTGGCCGTACGGACCGGAAGATTTTTTTAAAGCGATGAATACAACTTTGGATGCGGAACTGGCTCGCTATGATGCCGTGCTCCATTTGTCTCCACCTCCCCGGAAAGATTTTTATGAATCTACTCATGTGCGGACCGAAAGTTTGGAACAGGCTTTTGAGATTGATGAAAAAATCAAAAAGATTTGGGAAAAACATCCGCATCGTACTATCATTGGCGGCAAAGAGCATTTCTTTGAGAAAGCTGAATTAATTAAAAATTTTGTAGAAGCATTATTATCGTAAGGAGTTTTTATCTATGATTTGGAATCCGTTTAAAAAAAAGAAGGAGTCTGCTGCGCCTAATGAACCGGCCGCTAAAAAAGCAGAAAAAAAAGAGTCCATTGAAGAACGTATTGAACGTGAGATTGATGCGTTGCCCAGTATGTTAAAAGGCAAACTGAAAGACCCGGAAGTAAAAAAACGGTTTATTGACATTGCCAAACGCATGGAAAAAGACGGAGTGGATTTTAAGAGCATCCGTCAAATGAAAAAATGGATGAAACAACATGAAGCCGAGTTGCGTGCCGAGCAAGGGGGGCAAGTGGCCAAAGTAGAAACCGTGGTGCACGACGGTCCCCGCATCGGACGTAACGACCCTTGTCCGTGTGGTAGTGGTAAGAAATACAAAAAATGCTGTGGCAAGGATTTGTAAAAGCTTTTTTGTTACACCATGCAAAATTACTTGTAAATCTATTGGAGAAAAACAATTATGAAATTTTGTAAAAAATGCGTAATGCCTGATACACGGCCTGGCATCTCGTTTGATGAAGAGGGCGTATGTCTACCCTGTCGGCATGCTGAACAAAAGAAGCACGTAGATTGGGAATCTCGTTGGAAAGAATTGGAAAGTTTGTGCGAAAAATATCGCAGAAAACAGGAAGGGCAGTATGATTGCTTGATTGCCGTTTCCGGTGGGAAAGACAGTTATTATCAAGTGCACGTAATGAAGGAACGTATGAATATGAATCCTTTGCTTATTACGGTAGAGGATTTGTTTACTCCCACGGAAGCTGCTAAACATAATATTGCCAATTTAACACGTACTTACCGGTGTAACTTGCTTGCCTTTAAACCTAATCCGGTCATTGGGAAAAAGATTTGCCGGTATACATTTGAAAAATACGGCCGTCCTTCCTGGTATTTTGATCGTTTGTTGTATTCGGTGCCGCTCCACTATGCTCATATTCTAAACTTACCTTTACTTGTGTATGGAGAAAATGTAGCCTTTGAATACGGAGGTTTGGATAAAACGGAAAATTATTCTGCGCGGGAATTGATTTTTAACGGAGTGGCCCCGGAAATTAATTTGGAAGAACTAAAATCTTTGGGAATAAGTGAAGATGAGTTAATTTACCTGAAAGCGCCAACGCGAGAACAGCTAAATCAGTTGGACCCGATGTATCTTAGTTATTTTACGTACTGGAATGATTTCCATCATTATGAATTTGCCAAAACACGTGGATTTAAAGATCTATCCAATGAATGGAATCGAAGCAATTATATCGATAACTTTAGCCATGTTGATTCTTATGGTTTTGTGTTAGGATCTTGGTGTAAATATCCAAAATTTGGTCAGGCTTTTGCCACAGACTTTGCTTCCCGTATGGTGCGAGAAGGAATGATTTCGCGCGAACAGGCGGTACGGTTGGTGGAGGAAAAAGACCATAATATTGATCGCCGCATTATTGAAGACTTTTGCAAATTTACCGGGATGACCCCGGAAGAGTTCTATGCTGCGTTAGAAAAGCTTTATAACAAAGACTTGTTTTATAAAAACGAGTTGGGACAATGGCGGCTTAAACCGGAGCTTATAGAACTTCGCAGAAAAGGATAAATAGCGGTGATGAATTTAAAAAACGGCAGACTGAAAAGTCTGCCGTTTTTGTTGAAGCTATTTGCTATTTAGTTAATTTATTTAATCTGCCTTGGGCTCGGTTTGCATATTTATCAGCCGGGTATTTTAACACTAATTTCTTATAAGTAGCCACGGCCTGTGCATTTTTCCCTTGTTTTTCGTAAGAGCTAGCTAAGTTGTACATCAATTCCGGGGCTTGCGGGTTGGATGGGTATACTAAGAGAGCCTTCTCTAACGATTGGGCATAGCGTACAGGGTCGCGTAAGCGTCTATTGGCAATATCCGCAGCCTCTTGGTAAGCCTCTGCCGATTTTTTAGGCGTTGTGGCAAATAATTCGCCTGTTTTAGTTAATAACTGGAAGGTACCCTCAAAATCTTTATTTTTAGCAAGAACATCTGCTTTTCCCAAGTAGGCTTCATACGCTGCCGGGGTTGTTCCTAGCAGTTCAATGGCTTTGTCATAATTGATGAGCGCACTGTCGTATTGTTTGTTGTTTTCATCTAAAATAGCCATGTGTTTGTAAACGGTACCAATTTCCGATGAATTCGGAAATTCGCGCAAGACCCGGGTATACATATCGGTCGCGGCAGCCGTATCTTTTAAATTGTCTGCATAAATATCGCCAATTAAACGCAAACTGGCAGCTTTATAAGGAGCATTTTCATAAAGTTCGCTGGCCTTTTTGTATTGGGAAATAGCGGCTAAATAATTACCGTTAGCACGGTGCAGATCTCCATACCAAAGCTCCACTTCGTTATTTTTCTCATAGGCGGGATACTGCGCCAAGAAGTTTTCAAAGGCAGCTTGGGCAGGGGTATAAAAGGTTTTACCGGCCAACTTGGACAATTCATACAATGCTTCAGCCTGACGTGCTTGGAGCGTATCGGCTTGAGCAGGTGTCGGAGAGGAAAAGAGGGAAACGGCTTGCTCTTCCAAATTAGGATTTAGTCCTTGTTGGGCGGCTTGTACAAATAGGGGCTTTATCGCATTTAAGCTAACAGCCGGAAACTCCCGGCGCAACTTAAATAAAGAAACTACCGCTGCCCCCGGTTCTTGGGCGCGCAAATACAAGCGGGCTTGCATGAGTAGGGCCTCTTGTACGGACGCATCTGTCGGATGGCGGTAAATCCAGGTGTCCAATCCGGCAGCTAATGTTTGGGCATACAGGCGATATTCCCGGGTATTTTCAGTAGGGAAAGCACTGAGTTCGTTTTTATAAAAATTCAGCTCAGCTTGCGCAGTAGCCGCATTTGCCCCTAGTGGGCAGAGCAGCAAGAAAACAAAGGATAATAAAGTAATTTTTTTCATAGGTTTACCGATAGTTGGTGAATTGGAGTTCTACTCCAAAATCGCCATTACGCAAGACAGCCATAGTGTTTTGAAGTTCATCTTTGGATTTGGAAGATACGCGTAATTGATCCCCTTGGATAGAAGCGGAAACTTTTAATTTAGCATCTTTAATAGCCTTGGAAATTTCCTTGGCTTTGTCGGAGGGGATACCCTGTTGAATTTTGACAGTTTGTTTAGCCGTCCCACCCAGCGCAGCTTCAATTTTTTGTGGTTGCATGTTTTTAAGCGGAATTCCTCGTTTTGCAATACGTGTAAAAATAATATCACGCAAGGTATTTACCTTGTATTCGTCGCTGGAAGCCAATTTCAATTCATTGTCTTTTTGGTTGAGCTCGATGGATGAATTGGTGCCTTTAAAATCGTAGCGATTGGTAATTTCTTTATTTGCGGCACTGACGGCCTCGGCAATAATGTTTAAATCTACCTTAGATACAACGTCAAAACTGTAATCTGCCATAGAATAACCTCCTAGCCCGAAAAATCCGGGTTGATTTCCTATATTATAGCTTTTTTTGTACAATGGTTTTAGCGGCGGTTTATCCGCTAAATTTACGGAGGTTGGCTGATTGTGCTGTCCGATGGGGAAACCTTTCGGAGTGAAACTTATGAACATTAAAATTCGCTTAACAGTAATGAATTTCCTCCAGTTCGGGTTATGGGGTGCCTATTTGACGTCTATGGGCGCTTTTTTGGCCGGGGCTGGATTTGGCAGTAAGATTGGTCTTTTTTACGCGGCACAAGGTTTTGTGTCTATTTTTATGCCGGCGATTATCGGTATCGTAGCGGACCGTTGGGTACCGGCGCAAAAATTACTAGGTTTGTGTCACCTTATTGCCGCTGCCACTATGGCTATGGCTGGTTATGCCGGGGCGCAAACAAACATCAATTTCGGCCTTATGTTTACGTTCTACACGATTAGCGTAGCGTTTTATATGCCGACGATTGCCCTTTCCAACTCGGTGGCCTACACGGTGCTTCGCCAAAACAATTTTGATACGGTTAAAGTTTTCCCGCCGATTCGTGTTTTTGGAACGGTGGGTTTTATTTGTGCTATGCTTATTACTAACTTTGCCGGCTTCCAAACCAGCTATACGCAATGGTATTTCTCCGCGGTGTTAGGATTTATCTTGGGCGTATACTGCTTTACATTACCCAACTGCCCCACGAACAAAGAAAAAGCTAAAACTTTGGTTGAAGCCTTGGGGCTCAAAGCGTTTGCGCTGTTTAAAGAAAAACAAATGGCAATTTTCTTTATCTTCTCCATGCTTTTGGGGATGATGCTGCAAATTACCAATGGTTTTGCTAATCCGTTTATTACCGGGTTTAACGAACTGGCCGGTTATACCGGTTCTTGGGGTGCCAACAATGCTAACGCGCTTATTTCCCTGTCGCAAATTTCCGAAACGCTTTGTATTTTGCTCATTCCGTTTGCCTTAAAACGCTTTGGAATTAAAAAAGTAATGTTAATCAGCATGGTTGCGTGGATGCTTCGCTTCGGTTTGTTGGGGTTAGGTAACCCCACCACCGTTACCGGTGTAACGCTGTTAGTTACTTCCATGATTGTATACGGGGTGGCGTTTGATTTCTTCAACATTTCCGGTTCTTTGTACGTAGACCAGGAAACTGACCCGTCCATCCGCTCCAGCGCGCAGGGTGTATTTATGCTGATGACCAACGGTTTTGGTGCGGCAATCGGTTCGCTAGCTGCACAAAAGGTAATCAATACGCTCGTTTATGCGCGTATGAATCCGGCCGATATGGTGAACGGGTTGTATCCCTCACCGATTGCACAACAAATCATGAGTGGGTGGAGTAACTCGTGGTTTATCTTTGCGGGTTTTGCGCTCGCGGTTGCCGTTCTGTTTGCAATCTGCTTTAAATACAAACATGTCCCGCAGAATTAGTCGGTAGTTTGATTTAAAAAGACCCGGGCGATATTTACTTGCCCGGGTTTTTTAATGTTTCTGATGTCCTTGCGAAGATAGTTCGTTTTTCTCTCTTAATTTACGGTGGTAGGTAATGGCAAAGCGGTGCACTTCGTCGCGGATTTCCATTAGTAAATTAAGCGCCGGGTCACCGATGGGCAGTTTAATGCT
>CAMZDW010000023.1 GCA_947305555.1 uncultured Elusimicrobium sp. | reverse complement strand
ATGTCGACGAAGTTGAGAAGAAGAAAGAAGAAAAGGATTGCGCCAACCAAGCAGATCCGAATGCATGCAACAAAGAAGCAGCAGAAGAAGCGAAAGAAGAAATTGAAAGCAAAGGTATAGAAGATGTAAACAAAGAATGGATAAAAAACGAGGTAGATGCTCTTTATACTCAAGAGGACATGCAAAAAAATGTCAATGGGTATTATTTTGACAATCCGGACGAAAAGGAAGATCCGGATACCTGGGCCTTTAACGGCAAATATATCCCAGGAATTTCGGATAGCTCAGGAGCGATAGGCAAATCCTTGTGGGTGGATAACGAGGCCGATGACTAAGGTCACGTAAGCGGCTCGGCGCCAAAAAGTAGCGTAGTAAAAAGATGGTATTTGGGATGGTTTTAAAAAAACCCCTTGAAAAAATGCAAATTATTGGTATAATAATAGTAGGTAGTATATGCCAGTAAGTTGTTACGGAGTGGGGGACCATCTCTGAACAACGGTTTTTTATTATTGTAATAGTGTAGTAAATGGGAAACAACGAAAGGTTGTTTTCTCCGGGGCAATCCCCCAAACAAGCAGTTTTTATTTTCACAGGAGGCTCTTATGTCCGAAGAAGAAAAGAAAGAAAAAAAGGCAACGCCTTTCTTCTTTTCCAAAAAAACAGGAGCGAAGAAGGAAAGCTTTACCTTTAGCGATAAGATTAAGAACAGCAAGCAACCTTCTAAATCTTTCGCTAACCGTGCTTCCTCCAAAGTAGGGAGTGATGGTAAACCGCGCCAAACGCTTTTTGAGCGCACCAAGCGCGATGCGCCGTTTTTTATTGCGGCTTTGGTGGCGCTTCTCTTATTACCGTTCTTATATAAATACAGCGGTAATGCTGATGAAGAACCAACCTTGATTACTCCCGGGTATGAAGATTCTGCTTTCAATCCGGATCGTTCCGGTTTTGATGGCTTTGCCGGGAATCCGGAAGAGCAGATTGCTCAATTGTCTGGGCGCGATTCCTTGTCTTTGATTCGTCCTTTTGGTGGAAAAAAGGTAGAAGAAGAGGAAGAAACCTATGTGGATGATTATCCGGAAACGCGTGCTGGTTTCGAAGGAGGCTCAAATAGCCTTTCCGGTAGCCGGGAAGTAGTAGATGAAGATACCCTTAACGAAAACATCTACATCCACCGCAAACAGGCTCGTCCGGCCACGCGTGCGGCTTTCAAACGCGCGGCTACTGCGATTAATCGTTTATCTCCGACAGGCCGTACAGGCGCTAGTGGTGGTAAGTTAGGGGTTGGCATGTGGGGTGGTAGTTTGAAATCCGCGGCCAACAAAGTGCGAGGTCATTCACCGACAAGCAGCCCGAAACCCGTTTCTTTGCAACCGCTTCAAGCGGCTGGAAAGCCTTCGCGTTCTTACTTCGGCCAGGGGGCTGCTCGTGAAGCGGCGCGTTCTAAAGATGCGTTGTCTAAATCAAACCCCTTGCAAGCCTTGATGGATGCCCAAATGAAGCCCGTTGAACCCGGTAAGATTGGGGGAATGCTCAGCGGCGATTTTGGCGGCCCGGGCGGCGGTACCGGAGATTTGAAGCGCGAGTTCAACTTCAGCGGTAAAGAACCCTGGTGGTGGGACATGATGAAACAACGCTCCCAAATGGAATGGGAAGCCAAATTTAAACGTAAATGGAGCTGGATCAACTGGGGTGATAAACTGGCCCAAAATATTTTGGGTGGTATCATCAACTGTTTATTAACCGGTGAAGATGATGGTTCCATGGGTTCTATGTTTGGGAAAGGTGTTGGATCTGGGAGAGCTTCCAAATGTTGTGGTATGAAGAGAAAGGCGTTTGAAGCGGTAGCTCCCACGGTAGGCCTTTCTGCTGACTGGAGCGAAGATAACTGTAAATCTTATCGCGACATCCTCCGCTCCAAAGATCCAAACGCGTGCCCCGGAAGTTGGGAAGGCGGTAGTGAAACCTCTACCCGGAAAGGATTCTTCGGTGCCCGTTTAGGTTGTTTGGGCATTGCAGGTTCTAAATACGGGGATAAAGCCGGTTTGGGTGTAGATTCCGGTGGTGCCGGTCAGTGCGATAAATTTGTTTCTACGCACGAATACTTAATGGTACCAGAAGGGCTTGCCCGTAAATGGCATACGTATCACTACGTAACTGCGCGTAACTATATGCCGGAAACACTGAAGAAAATTGGCGTTGGCGGCAAATACCTGTGTACGCCCGCTTCGGACCATTTGCAAATGGAAAGACATTTGTCTTCAGGAGTTTCGCAGACGTATAAACCCGATTATGCCAAGTTTAAGAAAGAGAAGCCAGAAGGAAATTGGGCACAATACTTGTTGGACATGTATGGCTTAAATAATAATGCCGAGGCTAAACAGGAATTAGAAGCGAAACAAAAGAAATTGAACGTAGCTCGTCAGACAACGGACGATCAAAGAACTGTAGGCAATCTTAGAGTTGAAGCTGAAGAGGCGGAGAAACGTATTGCCGAAGATATGGTAGGCATTGTGATGAACTACGCCAACCAAGGTAGACAGCGCACCTCGGAAAGACAGAACCTGATGGGAGACATCTACAGTGTCAACCCGGAAAGCCGGGAACATTCCTGTGTGGTGTACTTGGCGCAAGGGAACCAATTCTCTTACGACCAATTCCAAACCACTGTTGTTACGGCCTTAAAAGAACTGATTATGGAGCAGGATTCTAAATCCAATAAATTGGATGAAGACCAAGCATTAGGTTTAGCCAAGCAAGCATTCGGTGAAATGGACTTCTTCTTCATTGAGGGTGTCTCCATGAAGAAAAAATTAGGCTATGCCAAGTGGGGTGCCACCGGTAACGAAATACCTCTTCCGATGTTGTACAGCCGCTTCTACAATGCGTATATCGTCCACAGAGGAACGACCGCCAGTGAAACCGGCTCTCGTAACAACGTGGCGAATCGGAGATACCGCATGGAAGAGGAAGAATACGTAATGTCGGAACCGTGTAACTTCGATATGGACGTACACTTGGAATGTATTGATAATTCCGCTCCGGCGACGGCTCTCTTGAAGAAAGGTAAAGTGTCTTCCAGCCCGGTCAGTGATATTAAGATTACGGCTAACTTTAAGCCTATTACACCGAAAGAATTCAAGGTGCCTGAAGAGAAATTTACGCTAGCTCAGTCTGCCGCGCCCAAAACGTATACGTATGAGTATAAGGCGCTGGATACGCAAGTAGCTTCCATTGCGTCAACGGATGGTGCACAAGGTGTGGAAGGTACGGTGCAGTGGAAAGCAACTTACCAACGCAATGGTACTCCGTTTACGCAACAGAAAGATTGTCCTTTCTCCACCATTTCGGAACCGGCTCCGGAAGATCCCGGTTGTAAAGATGGAGAAACACGGACGGATGCAGACGGATGTGAACTAAAATGTAAAGACAGAGTTTGGACAAAAGTAGATCCGGAATGTCCTCGTCCTCATCGTACACCGGAAACGCCCGAGGAAGACTCCGGGGACGAACCTCCGTTGGTGGAATTTTATACAACTTTCACCTCTATGACAAAGGATCCGTTGAATGACGGAGACAATGGGCGTCCTCAATTGAAAGAAAATACAGAGCCCAAGCAATGGGATTCCTGTAAAATTGATGATTTGTCCACGGCGCTTTTGGATTATGATGGGGATAACGAAACCCAGGAATATATGAAACAGGCAACGGTAGCCTATTCAACTGCAATGCCTTCCGGTAAAACTACAAAGGAAATGAGAGTTTACGGAGAGCCTTACGAGAACCAGGGGCAAGTGTCAAATAAACACCCAACCTTAGCCCAGACAGTGGATGCTATGCGTATTAGCCAGGCCTTGGGTATCACGAATGTGCCGAAAAATACGGTGTGTGCGGTGGCAAGAACAATTGGTCTTGCTTCTAAAGATCCGCATGATAATCAACACACTAACATGTTCGGTGCGTTTGCCGCATACATTGATGTTGATTCGTCTTTCTTCCCAACGATGCGTGTAACGGATACGAATGGTAGATCGGGAATTGACCGCCGGTTCCATGGATGTCACGACAGAACGACCACGAACCAGAATGTCTTGGCACCCGTAGGTCAAAGAATGCAAGCGGACACCGAGAACCAGGCTGGTAAAGGTTGTGGAGAGACACGCAATAGTGGAGCCAGAGGGCAAAATGAATGTACGGCCTTCCATTATGGTCACTACAACTGGAACGAGAAGAAAATAGGTGATTTGGCCCCGGGTCCAAACTGCGTAGACCGCTCTGGGAAAAAGTGTTTGCAAGACGATCGTAAGCCCTATATAGACATGATAACGAACGTTCGTAAAGGTATTTGGGGTAATTTCCCCTTGCAGGAGTTAGCGCACAAGAAGGGAAAGCAAATCTTTGTGCGAGCAGAAGGGCCAGTAGCTCGTGCGCTAACACGCAACGGTACGATTGATTCGTACAACCGCACTCGGTATCATACGGCGTACCGCCGGATATTCCATGTGAGTGGACAATCTTGCGGTTACGACAGCTCAGACACGATGCCCGTAGCGGATGCCTTGGAGTATATTGACAACTTGTGTAAGAACGGCATTCGGAATAAGCCGAGTAATGGTGCGCGAATTCCTTGCGATCACTACTACAGAGCAGACTACGGTGGTAGGTAAAAAATTAGAATTACAAATTAGACCAAGGCACATCATTTGATGTGCCTTGGTTTTTGTATGGCAAAAATTCGTAAGGTTTACATTTTTTAGCCCTTCCCGAAGGACGAATCGGGAAGGGCTTATTGATTAGCAAAAGCAAACTATTTTCTTTTGTGTTTGATGGGCTTTCCGTAATACGCTTTTAGGAATAACTCTTTAATTTCGCTAATTAGCGGATAACGGGCGTTCCCACCGGTGCATTGGTCATCAAATGCCAGCTCGGAAAGTTTATCCACATTCTCCAAAAATTCTTTTTCTTGGATGCCGTATTCTTTGAGCGAGCGCGGAATATTGAGTTTATGTTTCAATTCTTCCACCATATCAATCAACCGTTGCACTTTGGCATCTTTATCATCGCCTAAGTTGTGGTCCGTTACCAAGTAGTCAATAATTTTAGCATAGCGGCCTTTGACGAACGGATATTTGTATTGAGGGAATAACCCTTGCTTGGTAGGTTTATCCGTGGCGTTAAAGTCAATCACGTAGGAGAGCAGCATTGCATTAGCCAGCCCGTGCGGTACGTGGTACATGGCCCCTAATTTGTGTGCCATAGAGTGACAAAGCCCCAAAAAAGCATTGGCAAATGCCATCCCGGCAATGGTGGCGGCATAGTGCATTTTCTCGCGGGCTTCAATATCTTTGGCGCCCAAATTGTACGAGCGTTCCAAATACTTAAATACAAGCCGCATAGCTTCCAAGGCTTGGCCTTCGGTAAAATTGGTAGAGTAAATGGATGTATAGGCTTCAATCGCATGGGTTAATACATCTAAGCCCGAAAAAGCAGTTAGGGATTTGGGCATCCCAAGTACAAATTCCGGGTCAATAATGGCCACATCCGGCGTTAACGCATAATCGGTAATTGCGTATTTGGTACCTGTTTTATCATCAGTAATGACGGTGAACGGCGTCACTTCCGAGCCGGTACCTGACGTAGTAGGAATAGCTACCATGTGGGCTTTCTTCCCTAACGGGCCGGCCGCGTAAATGCGTTTGCGGATATCCATAAAGCGCATGGCGATATCTTCAAAACTCGTATCCGGGTTTTCGTACATCAGCCACACCATTTTAGCTTCATCCATGGGGGAACCACCACCCAGCGCAATGATTAAATCCGGCTGCCACGAATTGGCAATGGCTAAGGCTTCTTTTACGTTGGAAATGTTTGGGTCCGGCTGTACATCGGAAAATACGCGGAATTTAATGTTTAAGTTCTCCAGCACATCCGCTACCGCGCGCACATGGCCCAGCTGTTCCATCGTTTTATCAGTGATGATATAAGCGCGTTTTTTATCCTTCAGTTCTTCCATCGCTTGTGACAACGCGCCACGTTTAAAATAAATTTTAGACGGTACTTTGTACCAGTACATATTTTCCCGGCGTTCTGCCACAGATTTTACGTTCATCAGATGTTTCACTCCTATATTTTCACTGACTGAATTGCCACCCCACGAGCCGCAGCCAAGCGTAAGGGAGGGGGCCAGTTTAAAATTGTATACGTCCCCGATAGCACCTTGTGAGGACGGAATGTTAATCAGCGTGCGGGCGGTGGGCATATCCTGAAAAGCGGTGATATGGTCCTCATTTGTTTCATCTGTGTACAAGACAGACGTGTGCCCTGCGCCACCGTATAAAATTAAATCGCGCGCCAATTTTACGGCGTGCCCAAAATCTTTGGCGCGGTAGAAACCAAGTACCGGGGAAAGTTTCTCCCGGGCAAAAGGTTCTTCATCATTGACGGCTTTTGCTTCGGCGATTAAAATTTTTGTGCCTTCAGGTACCTTGATACCGGCCATGTGGGCAATTTTTTCTGCACTTTGACCGACAATGGCGGAATTTAAAGCCCCATCTACCACAATCGTATCGGCCAGTTTTTTGCGGTCTTTTCCCGTGACAAAGTGGCAACCCCGTAAGATGAATTCATCCTTCACTTTTTCATAAATACTATCTTCCACAATTACGGATTGCTCACTGGCGCAGATCATTCCGTTATCAAAGGTTTTACTCATGATAATAGAGCTAACCGCCATTTTTATATTGGCCGTGGCATCAATGACGGCCGGTGTATTCCCGGCGCCTACACCGATAGCTGGCTTGCCGGACGAATAGGCCGCGCGTACCATGCCCGGCCCTCCGGTAGCTAAAATCAAATTGATATTCGGATGATGCATTAGTGCGTTGGAAAGAGCCATCGTTGGGTTCTCAATCCAACCAATAATACCTTCCGGCGCACCGGCTTCCACCGCCGCATTTAAAACAATTTTAGCTGCTTCAATCGTGCATTTTTTCGCACGTGGATGGGGGGAAAAAATAATCCCATTACGCGTTTTTAATGCTAGTAAACTTTTGAAAACAGCGGTAGAAGTAGGATTGGTGGTCGGAATTACCCCGGCAATAACGCCAATCGGTTCGGCCACTTGGCGGTAACCGAAGGCATCATCGTCGGACAAGACTCCGCAGGTTTTGGTGTCCTTGTATTGGTTGTAAATGTATTCGGAAGCAAATTGATTTTTAATTACTTTGTCTTCCATAACCCCCATGCCGCTTTCCGCAACGGCCATTTTGGCCAGCGGAATACGGTTTTGCGCCGCCGCAATGGCAGCCGCCCGGAAAATTTTATCCACCTGTTCTTGCGTGTAGGTGGCGTACTTTTGTTGTGCAGCTTTTACCTGATTGACAATTTGGTCAAGCATCGTCAGCTCTTCTTTGGTGGCAATGGCCGGAGCTGATTTCTTTTTTGTCGTCATAATATCCCCCTGTTTTATGTACCTGGTGTGATGATAAATAAAAATACTATTATATTGTATCTTTTGCGGCTTTTTGTAGCAATATTTCCCTAAAGCGCAAGTCGTGTAGAAAGCGTGGGTTAAATCTATCTCTTTAATAGCACGGCCATGATGACCGGGTAGAGCGTGAGTAAGGTAATTTTAATAGCCAGCCCCTGGCCTAACGCGTGGCAAATACCAACGATTAAAAGCAGGAACAGACCCATTAAAGCCAGTTTTTTGTATTCGTAAGGGATAGGATATACTTTGTGTGTGAAGGTAAAAAGCGCTCCGGCCATGGAAGCGTAGCTTAAAGCTACTGCCCAGCCGGCACCCAAAATACCTAACCGCGGTACCAGGGTTAAGTTGGTGGTAATGCTGACGGCCGCCCCCAAAAGGGTAATCCATAATAATACGCGCGTTTTTTTAGTTAGCACGGGGCCAACCATAAAATTAACGTACAATCCGTAAAAAAAGTAACCGGTCAGCACCAGCGGGATAACGGATAAACCGCCCCAATAGGCCGGTGCAATTAAATGGAAATTACCAAATAGATTACTTTGAATAATATTCGGCATGAGGAAAATCAGTCCTAAAAGTACCCAGCTGGCTAACGCAACAAAATAGGAAAGGACCCGGGCGAATGTATCACGGGCATCCTCATCTTTGGCATGTGCAAGGAAAAACGGCCGCCAGGCCTGATCAAACATAGATACAATGAGCATCATGAATACGCCGATCTTAAAATTGGCTTGATAAATCCCGACTTGTTCGGTACCGGCTAAGTGCACGAGGATTGGTTTATCAATTACGCTCACCAAAAGACTGGCCAGTCCTGACGGTACGAATGGCCAAGCAAATGATAACATTTGTTTTTCAAGGGTCCAGTCGAAGTTAAACTGAGCATTTTGCTTTAATTCGCTATATACCACCGGGGATAACAACACTAGGGATGCTAGCGAAGCAAAAATATTCGCCCATAAGATGGAATCAATTCCCTTGTGCACAACTGCAATAAAAAAGATATTGCATAATACATTGACGATAATGGAAGCGGTCCGTACACCGGCAAAATACCAGGCGCGTCTTTCCAAACGCAACTTGGTAAACGGAATCATATTGAGTACGTCTAAAAATAAAATTACAGCAGCTAATTTAAGTAGGTGCCCTGTATGAGGGGGAATCCCAATAATGCGCGCGGACAGCGCATGAAACAGCCATAATAATCCGCCTAAAAATAATCCGTTTATTAAAACGCCGTAAAAACATTGGCGGAATACTTTGTTTTTATCCGTAGCGTCACTGGCAAAGCGTAAATAGCTTTGATCCATGCCGAATAAAAATACCACATTGAGTAGCGCAATGGCGGCAAATACAGTGGCAATAATGCCGTACTCTCCGGGGAGTAAGTAATACGTGTAAAATGGAACCAGACAAAAGTTCAACAACCGTGCCAGCACTGTGGACGTGCCGTAAACAAGAGTTTCTTTGCCAAGTCGTTTAATATCTTTTGCCATGGTGCTAAAGAAAAATCCGCCCGGGAGTTGTAAACGGCCAGGCGGAAACTGGTTTATAGTTTGACGAATAAAATTTCCAGCAGTTTTTTAAATTTACCTTCAATTTTTTTCGTTTCACGAACGGTCTGTTCGTGAGAGAGAGGATGTTTTTCGATACCACATCCCATATTACTCACCCAAGCAAGGCCTAGAACCTCTATGCCGCATTGGCGTGCCACCAATACTTCCGGCACAACGGACATCCCAACGACCGTAGCGCCCCATTTTTTGAACATTTGAATTTCACTGGGTGTTTCAAAGTTCGGGCCGGTGACAGCCAAATAAACGCCTTCTCCGGCATTGATATTACACTTTTTTGCGGCGGCGAGTGCGGTCTTACGCATGGTTTTATCGTAAGCCGTTGAAAGATCAAAAAACATAGGCCCAAATTCCGGCTCGTGATTATTGCCGATCAGTGGGTTGTTACACATAAAATTGATGTGATCTTTAAGCACGCACAATGAACCTGCGCGCAGTTTTAAATCCAACGAGCCAACAGCGGCGGAAACGAGTAGTTTTTTTACACCTAACAGTTTTAGGGTGCGGATAGAAATGGCAAGGTCTTTCATCGGATGGCCTTCGTAGTAGTGAAAGCGCCCTTGCATTACGACAATTTTCCGCCCTTTGTATACCCCAAAAATCAAATTACCCGTATGCCCGGGCACGGTGCTTTGCAAAAATCCAGGAATGGACGTGTAAGGAACGGTTATTTTCTTTTCAAGCTCAGGAATAGATCCTGCCAAGCCGGAGCCCGTAATCAATGCGATTTCAGGCTGAAAATTTTTTGTTTTTTTCTGCAAAAAAGTGACTGCTTTTTTCACTTGAGTTAGTTGGGCCATGGTACACTCCCTATTTTATAAATTGGTCCGGCTCGGTGTGAATGCATTTTCAATATGCTCTATACCGTTAGGCAGGACACAGACTACATCAAATCTTATACTATCAAATTTGGGGCTTTTCATTTTGATATATTCTAGAGCTGCTAATAATAAACGTTTTTGTTTGGCCGGGGTTACCGCAGCCAGCGGACCGCCAAAAGCTTCATAAGAACGCGTTTTTACTTCCACGAAAACGAGGGTTTTGTGAGTAGTCGCTACCAAATCCAGCTCCCCTTGTGGAATTCTAAAATTTCGCGCCACGATTTGATACCCTTTTTGTTGTAGAAAAAGAGCCGCTTGTTCTTCACCTGCTTGGCCAGTTTGTTTTGTATTCATAATAACGAGGGGGTAAGTAAATCCCGTACCGGGGCAAACGTACGGCGGTGTTCCGGGCATGGACCTAATTGTCGCAAGGCGGCCATGTGTTTAGCAGTGCCGTAGCCCTTGTGACCGGCAAAGCCGTATCCGGGGTATTGGGTATCCAAATTCTTCATGTACCTGTCCCGTGTAACTTTAGCCAAAATACTGGCTGCTGCAATTACGAGAGACTTAGCATCTCCATCTATAATTGGGCGTTGGGGAAGGGTAAATTTAGCTACCGGATGAGGGCCATCAATCAAAGCGGCGGCTCCGGGCTGATGAACCAGTGGCTCGGCAGCTCGGCGCATAGCTAAAAAGGTTGCCTGCAAAATGTTTAACTCATCAATTTCTTGAGCAGAAGCAAAGCCGATACCGTATAAAACACCTTGCGTATGGGTCAGCCGTTCAAAAAGTTGCTCGCGTTTTCTTTCGGTTAGTTTTTTACTATCATTAACCTCGGGAAATTGAGTGGCTAGAGAAGGGGGAATATAACAGGCGGCTGCTACCACAGGCCCGGCTAAGGGACCACGTCCTGCTTCATCAATACCGATAAGAAAAGGGGTATTTAAAGAAGAGGATTGTTGTTGGTCAAATTCCAATAAAGATTCCATGATTACCTAGTACTAATTTGAATGTAGGGATTATTCCTCATCTGTTGAAGAGGAGTCTCTATAAACATTCTATATAATTCTTGTTCGGTCAGCGAATGCATATGTGCTGGTTTTTTGATGGGAATAGACAAATTAATTAACATGGGTTCCCGGATACGTTTGCCATCCAACACAAAGTCTTGCAAAATCTTTTTGTGTAGATGTATATGCAAGCGGTCAGGCCGGCCGTATTCGTGAGGGGTTATACGTATCCAGACGGATAAATCATAGTTGAAAAGCAGGAGATGCTTTTTTGCGGTATCTACTTTGAGAAACATTTGCATTTTTGTATCGGTCCCATTTACAAGATACCGATACAGATGAGGAAGATATTCTGCCGGACCGTTGTAATTGTGTACTCGGAAAGTTTTTCCTTGTTTTCCTACGTCGAAAGTACTATCTCCTTTGATATGACGGCATGGAGTGTTTTGGGTGGAAGCACGCAACGGTTGTTCGATACTGAGCATCAAGTCTTCTTCTCTAAAATTTTCGGCAGTCAAGGTTTCAATATCGTTAATGTAGCGGATGCGTATATCGTTCGTTCTTGAAAATTTGCTGGCAACTTGGTCTTTATAGGATACCAGTTGCTGCATCCGTGCTAGGAAACGTTGTTCCAATTCAGGATTGTTAAGAGAACCTACCTTGTGAAAGAGATCTTTTAAATGAGAGGTAAAAGCGTTGAAATGTTTGTCATAATAAAAACGGACAAGCGTTTCAAAAAAATTTTCCTGATTATCAAAATTAGGTTGTAGTTCCTTTACATAGAGGTGAATTTTGGGAAGAGAAATTTGATTTTTTTCCAAATAGGCTATATGACTCTGTAAAGCTTGTTTGGGTAGAATAGTTAAGGGGACGCCTTCTCGAACAATGATTTTTGTGGTAAGGGGCGGCAACTTAAGAGAAAGAGCGGCCTTTCTACCAATAGTCCGTTGCAAAGAACTATTTAACATAGAGGAATGGAGTTCTTCGAAGGATTTTATAGTAGTGACAGCGCCCTTAACCTTTTGTGCTTCCGCTGGCCAGCCAAATAGCATTACTGCAACAAAGACGGTAAAGAATAGTAGACGGTTATTTCTTCTCATTACTTATAAGATACCAAAAACAAGTTGTCTGGAAAAGGGCCAAAGGGCCTATGACGTGATGGGCCCCGAGGATAGGTGGCTCATCATGGCTTGGGCGAGGGAGGTTGTTATCGAATCACAGTTACTATTTGCGGGTTGGTCCGGAGCTCTCTAACAGGCTTTTTGATAAATAACGAGTATAAGTTTTCCGTATCGAGTGTGCCTTTGTGTGAAGGCTTACTCACGGGAATAGACAAGTTCAATAAAATGGTTTCGAAACGAATCCGTCCATTGCGTTGAATATCGAGCTTGATTTTTTTATGCACGTGCAGATGTAGATGACCGGGACGTCCATATTCATGCGGAGTGATACGCAACCAGGCTGTTTGTTCCAAATTGAAAAGGAGTAAGGATTTGTGCAGCGTATCGTGTACTAAAAACATCGGCATGCTTTGATCATTCCCGACGACTAAATATTGATATAAGTAGGGTAAATATTCTGTTGGCCCGTTGTAATTATAGATTGGAAATTTCGTGTTATTCTGTGGGGCACTAAAAGTACTATTCCCATGAATATGCTGGTGAAATGTTCTTTTCATGGAAGGTTTTAACTGTTGTTCCACACTTAACATTAATTCTTCTTCCAGAAAATTTTCTGCAGTCAAGGTTTCTATATCGTTGGCGTAGCGGATGCGTATAGCATATTCAGTATTCAATTCGGGAAATTTTGCAGCAATTTGTGGCTTATACTTAACCAGTTGCTCCATTCTCTTCAAGACACGAAGTTCCAAGACCGGATCATGTAGGGAGGCAATTTTTTGGAAGAGCTCATCTAAGTGAGGGGTAAATATTTTAAAATGATTTGCATAATAAGTAGGAGCTAATATTTCGAAGAAATTTTCCCGGTTATCAAAATGAGGTTGTAGTTCCAGAATATAATTGTGCATTTCGTGCATGGGAACTTGGTTCATATCCAAGAAACTAATTTGCTTAGCAAGCTCTTGCTTGGGCAAGATGGTCAGAGGAACTCCTCCGCGTTTGATAGTTTTTACAATTAAAGGGGGAGGGGTCAAACGGGAAAATCTTTGTGCATTTATGGCTCTTTGCAAAGCACTATAGTTTATTGGGGAAGGAAAACCTTTAAACGCCTTCGAAGGGAACTTTTGCGCCGTTCCAAGGGACGCAACAAGTAAGCAGGCACATATAATGAGTAAGGATAAAAATCTGTTATATGTTTTCATCACTTATAACATACTAAAAACAAGTTGTTTAGAAAAGGGCCAAAAGACCTAACTTTTCTTAGGCCCTAAGTTGATAAAAGATTTGGCATCCCTTTTTTGATGAAATTTAACTTGAAGTACGATATAAGTGAAGAGGTTCAGACAAGTTCAAATTCTGCTTGGGGCAGGTAGTGTGGAAAAATCTACACTGGATATTTGCCGTTGGTGGCTTGCTACGTACGGAATTGACGAGATGGCAATCTTGGGCGCCGATCGTGACCCCGGTTGTAATTCGTATCGTTAAACATTTGTAAATTACTGTACAATAAAAACCCCCGGCGTGTACTTAGCCGGGGATTTTTAGATTCGGAGTTTAATTATCCGTTAGATAATTATTTCGCCTCAGTGGCTGCTTCTGCCGATTTTTCTTCGGTGGCAGCAGTCGGTTTTTTAAGTTCTTGCAAGCGCGCAGCTTTACCAGAGAGTTTGGTCAAGTAGTTTAGTTTTGCACGGCGCACTTTACCAACTTTGAGCACTTCAATGCTGTCTACGCGGGGGGAATGAATCGGGAAAATACGTTCCACGCCCACGCCAAACGAGATTTTGCGAACGGTAAAGGTCTCGCTGATGCCGGAACCGCGGCGGGCAATAACCACACCATCAAAAGCCTGTAAACGTTCCGTGTCGCCTTCTACTACTTTTACTTTTACGCGCACAGTATCGCCAGCTTTGAAAACCGGGATATTGGTTTTGAGATTATGTTTAATATCAGTGATGTTCATAAAATTTACTTCCTCCGAATTTGTTTCTTAGTACCCTTTTTTGCTTTTGGTTGAGAGGCGTTTTCAAGCAAATCGGGCCGTAACTCTTTTGTAATTTTTAAAGCCTGTTCGTGTTTCCACGCTTCAATTTCTTTATGGTTTCCGTTGAGTAATACCGCCGGGACTTTCCGCCCGCGCCACACTTCCGGGCGCGTATATTGCGGAGCTTCCAGAAGGTTGTTTTCAAACGATTCCGTAGTCGTTACGCCTTCTTTTTTAAAAGTTCCTTTTTGTAACCGGGTGATTGCATCAATCATCACACAGGCGGCTAATTCGCCACCGGTTAAAATAAAGTTTCCCAAAGAAACTTCTAAATCGACTTCCGGATAAATCCGGGCATCAATCCCTTCGTAGTGTCCGCACACCACAATCAGGTGTCTTTTTTTAGCCAATTTTTTAGCCAATTCCTGGTTAAACGTTTGGCCACGCGGACTCGTTAAAACAACATACGAAGTTTTTTTGCGTAACTTCTTGATCGCCTGGTAAAGCGGCTCAGCCTTAAGGAGCATCCCTGGGCCGCCGCCATACGGACGGTCGTCAATCGTTTGGTGCTTGTCCTTGGTGAACACACGGGGACTAAGCGTACCCAACTTGATTATCCCTGCCTTTCGCGCTCGACCTACAATACTGTGGGAAAGCGTGGAGTCTATTAACTCTTCAAAAGCAGTGATAACGTCTATTTTCATTAATCTTCCAGCTTTAGGGTAACTTTTTTGTCTTGCTTGGCTGCAGCCGCATTTAATACGGTGCGTACGGCTTTAATAATGCAGCCATCTTTGCCAATGACTTTACCTTTATCAGCGGCGTCTACTTTTGTAGACAGATAAATTTTATCCGCTTCCACCTTTTCTTCTACGACTACATTATCCGGCGTAGCAGAAAGGGACTTTAAGAGCAGCGTTGCGAGTTCTTTCATAACGCGCTCCACTTCTTATTTCGAGCTGGCTTTTTTAATCAAGCTGGCTACGGTTTCAGAAGGTTTTGCGCCCACTTTCATCCAGTATTCTACACGGGGCATATTGAGTTTTACTTGTTCGGCAGCGTTAGGGTTGCACGGATGATATTGACCTAACACTTCTTTTGCTTCCATCCCTACGGCGGAAGATTTTTCAATCGCCACTACGCGGTATTGCGGTTGGGATTTTTTGCCGACTCTTTGTAATCTAATTACGACTGCCATTGATACTCTCCTTGTATGCTTTTACTTCATGTAAAAGACGATGTTAAATCTCCGGGCTGGCCTGCCTAATTTGGTTGAGGGCCCCGGCAGGGTCCGCGGACGAAAAAATTGCACTCCCGGCAACTAATGCATCAGCCCCGGCCTCAATTGCTAAGGGAGCTGTTTGGGCATTAATGCCGCCGTCTACTTCCAGCCAAATACTTCGGCCGGAACGACGAATCAGTTGGCGTACCGCACGGATTTGGTCTAATGCACTGGGCAGAAATGCCTGGCCGCCAAAACCTGGGTACACACTCATCACAAGCACTAAATCTAACCGATCCAAATATGGAACAATTGTTTCCGGATTGGTATCGGGTTTGATGGAAAGCCCAGTTTTAACGCCGAAGTCTTGAATTCGTTGCAAGGCCTCGTTTAAATTATCTTTTGCTTCGATATGCACGGTAAGTAAATCAGCTCCGGCCTTCGCGAAAGCTTCAATAAAGGCATTGGGTTTTTCCACCATGAGGTGTACATCTAATGCTAAATCTGTTTTTCCATTCAAAGAACTTACGACGGACGGCCCGAAGCTCAAGTTCGGAACGAAATGTCCATCCATTACGTCTACGTGTAACCAATCGGCCCCTGCCGCTTCTACGCGCCTTACTTCTTCCCCCAGGCAAAACAAATCGGCCGACAAAATGGAAGGCGCAATAGATATTTTACCATTTACGCAGGGGAATTGGAAAGTTTTTTTCATTCTACCTCACGTTCGCGCACTAAGATACCGTCCGTAAAGATGCGGATAGTTGCATGACCAGAGTACGGAATTTCAAGATCAATCTTAGAGCCGGGCAGTTTAGCCTCATTTAAAACTTCTGTTTCTCCCGTGGCATCTTCCAGGGTAACGCGCATACGGCTGGTATTTTTACCTTGCGGTAATTCGTAATGCAAATGATATGTTTTTTCATCATCATTGATGGGACGGCGGCTGACGACTACTTCTAAGTTAGAACCGGGTGAAACTGGAGTGTCAGCGGCCGGGCGTTGTTCCGCGATGGTGCCATTCCGGAATACGGAAACGGGGTCCTCTTTAATGACTAAGTTAATATTTTGCGCACTGGCCCACAAGGTAGCTTCTGCCAGTTTTTTACTTCTAAAATTGGGTACTAGAATGACGCTGGCGGGCGGTTCCCCGTTGGATAATACCAGCGATACTTTGTCGCCCTTTTGCACCAAACTGTCTGCTTTCGGTGTTTGCGAAACGATAAGGCCTTTTTCGTAAGTGACGGAATAGGCATTTTCCACTTGGTCGACAAGCAGGCCCGCTTGGCGGATAGCCAACTGTGCACTACGCAAATCGGTACCCACGGTATTGGGGACAAAGACCATTTCGTTTCCTTCGCTAATCCACACCCGGATAACGCGTCCTTCACGAACAGTAGAACCTGCGGAAGGAATTTGTCGCAACACAGAGCCGGAAGGTACGCCCTGGGCTGATTCAATACCGGCTTGTTTTAAAGCTAAATTTTGAGAGGCTAAGAGCCCCAAGGCTTCGCTGACGGGTTTTTTAGTTAAATCAGGGACGGTTACTTCTTTGCGGGTATGTACCAAAGCCCCAATTACCCAGTCGGCCGATACCACAATTAACCCTACAAAAAATGCCAATACCAAAAGGGCCGCCACCCACTTGCCCCAGCTGGATTTTTTGCGTTTCCCTTCAAATAAATCATCAAAATTTTCTTCGTTTTGTTCGCTCATAATTCCGTAAAAATCAGTTCGTTTGGTTTAAGATTTCGCCCGCAGGCAAACGCTTCACCCGGCATTGGTTTTTTACCGGCCGGTTGTACCGTTTGTAACCACAACGCGCCCTCTCTACATTGTACTAAAATTCCGTGGCCGTTCTCAACGCGAAGTACAGTGCCGGGCGCGGTGGTAAAATTGCCCTGCGCCGGTTCGGTTTGTAAGACTTGTAACCAGTCTGTTTTTCCGTTTAACGTAAAAGGAACTTTCGGTTTTGGCCCACACGCTAGCCCACGTACGCGGTTGTGTAGTTGTGCGGCGGTTAGTTCACTAGGGCGCAAGAGAGCATCCTCTTTTTGAAGCATAGGTGCGAGTGTTGGCGCACCTATTTGCGGCATTTTAATAATACGGCCGCTTTCTAAAGAAGAGATTGTTTCTTGTAAAGTTTCCAGGCCAAGTGCTGTTAATTTCTCAAAGAGCGTTTTTGCATTATCCTGTGGTAAAACAGCCAAGGATTTCTGCAAAAAGAGCGGTCCGTCGTCCATACCTTCGTTAATCCAGAAGGTAGAAACGCCGGTGCGTGTTAGCCCTTGGATAAGGGCATGTTGCACGGGTGCCGCTCCGCGCAGTTGCGGAAGTAGCGAAAAATGTACGTTGATAAGTCCCAGCTTTGGCAACGCAATGAAATTAGGACGGAAAATCTTTCCGTAGGCCACTACAATTCCCACGTCAAAAGGGATGTTGGAAATTTGTTCAAAACTGTCTTTTAATTTTTCGGGAGATAAAACGGAAAGCCCCAATTCTTGCGCGCGCTCTTTGACGGGACAAGGCGAAATTTCCATGCCACGTCCGCGCGGCTTGTCGGCTTGGGTAACGACCAGTTGCACATCCGTTAATTGATGGGTACGTTCCAAAAACGGGACGGCAACGGCCGGGGTGCCGAAGAAAATAGTTTTGAGTTTGCTCATACTTCTATTTTAGCAAAATCTGCGTTAGCCTGCCCGGCTAGCGCCCGCCACCGCCACCACCGCCGTGGCCACCGCCGGAACATCCGCCGCCATGGCTGCCACCGCCACCGCCGCCGGATCTCGATATGCCTTGAGCCAGACCGAAAGATACGTACTGGGAGCCGCCTACACGGGCGGTGCAACGTTCTATGGTGGCTTTGGATAAAATTTTCTCAAATTTTTTCATCCATTTGTTTTGCATGCCTAGTGCAAAAGCATACGGTAAATAATTACAGAAGATGCGTTCTGCATTTTGCGGGTCGGAAGCCGCAAAGCGGTTTGGCTCGGCGGTTTTCATATACTTCTCAAAACCGGCAATTTGCGATAAAACACCTTGCCCTTTCGGTGTAACGTTCTGGATGAGCGTGCTGTAAAAACTTAGTCCCCACATCCCTAGGATAAATAGACATTCACAAACAGAGGAGGGAGACATGAACCCACTAATACCAAAAAAGAAAAGGGAGTAGAACAAGGTGACAATCGTGCCTGCTATCAGCTTATGTAAAGGCTTGTGCATGGGAAACGTAAACGCGGTGAAAAATACAGCAAAGTGTGCATTAATAAAAATCAGTTCCGGATGTTTAAGTATAAGCTGGGGCAAAATCGCCAAAATAGTAACCAGTATAATGGCAAAGGTTAAATAAGATGAATTGGTGATAATATATTCTTTGGTTTCTTTTTCAAAATACTTTTTTAGTTCCAGAAAAACCTTTTTTAATTTATCCGCGGAAGAAGGACCGATTACAAAAATTCCGTTCCCTAAAAGCCGGTTTAACACCAGTTCTTCATCCGGCGGTAAATTGTCATGTTTTTTACCGGTATAATGAATTTCCGCCTGCGAAGTTGAAAAAAATGATTTATTCGGTTTTATTTCTATGTACCCTTTCATGGATAAACTGATTAGCACACAGGCAAGGGTTTTGTTGGTGGTGGTTCGGTCATGCAAATGTTGCATAAAAGCGGGGGAGATGTTTTCCGGCGGGGCATATTGTGTGATGGCAAGAGAATCGGGATCGCGCCCAACCTTGCACCAAGTTACTGTAAAGTACCCCAACAGTAAAATAAGAATACTTACACAAAATAAGGTCAGCCAAGATAAAGCAGATAGAAGCCGCTTGACTAATGGGGGTTGCACAAAAAAACCTTTATCAAAAGGGATGGCTACGGTAAAACCTTCGCGCGGAGCTAAAGGACGAGTCGTTTCAAAGGTAAGAGGGGCAATCTGCCAGGCATTGTTGTCTTTGGATCCTTTAGGCCCAGTATATAATGAGATACCATCTTGTTGGACGGATGCTCCTTGCGGCAAAGTAACGTTTAAGCGGGCTTTATCAATGACAAAATTCCAATCGTTTCCGGTTACGTTCCAGTAAAGTTCGTCGTAATTTTTATAAAAATCAATTGCGCCGTCAAACGTATAGACAAGGGAGTATGTATGTATCCCTTGGGGGATATAGTCATCATTGCCAAAGTTAATGCGCAGTGCGCCGGATTTGTTTTCCGTAAAAAAAGGATGCAGCCGTCCGTCCATGGTTAGACTTTTGGGCGTTACTTTTTCCGTTAGTGAAAGCGGAATATCGCGGTAAATACCGCGGCGAATTTGTTGGTGCAGCGCGTTGACGGTAATGGTCTCGGTTACTTGAATGGTTCCATTTAAAAAAACCTCTATATTTGTATCAAACAAAAGAATTTTTTCGGTATTGTTTGCAGAGGGAATAACAGTAGCAAAGGAGGGAAATATACTCCCCAACATAAGGACGATAAAAAGGATTATTTTTTTCATAGGGACATTATAACAAATTGAACTTATAGGTCAAAAGACCTAGTGGACATTGGGTCAAAGGACTCCGGGCTTTTCTTCTAAAGTTTGTTATACTATTTTTAAAGAGACGTTATGAAAAAATCCTACTTATTGTTTGTTTGCTGAGTTTTGTGTTGCCGGGATATGCCCAAACGCAAGAGAATCTATCAAGCCGGGTTGCCAGGACTGTGTTTAACAAAAGTACTGTTCAAACTGTTTCTAAGGCGGCGCAAGACAACAATCTTCCATTACTAAAGGTGTTGGTTTCTATGGCAAGTAGCTCGTATTTGGCTGAACAATTTTTTTCTCAAAGATATACATATACACATCATGCTTTGGAAGAAGCTTTTAAAATGAAGAATATGCCTTTATTTAAAAAAATGTCAGATCCTCGTAGAATTGGATTTAATGATAAATCAAAAGTTTTGCGTTTTTTGGTACAACGCACCGAACCGGAGGTATTATCTTATATAATGGCATTAGTAGATTATGAATATAATCATAATTACAGTGGATTTTGGGAACTAATCAATGATCGCCCTTGTATTGGGGTAACGGGTCCCCGTGTAAAAACTCGTCCGCTGGATTTGGCGGTTCGGAAGGATGTGCGCCCATATTTGGAAAAGCATGGAGCACGTTTTGGTTCGGATACGAGGCCGCCTGTATTTAACTCCCGACATTTTTAGAGATTTTGTTTCTCTTCTAGCAAAAAAGCACCCTTTCGGGTGCTTTTTAAAGTTCAATGGAGAGAGAGGAATTCGGTCACAAGTCGCCTTACTGACATGCGGCGCTCGCGACCCCGCCTCGCCATGCTCGCCTTTCGTGCCCTTGGCACTCAAACTCGCATAAGGCTCCGGCTTTCAAATCCCGACGCCACGCAAAGCAGTTTGCGTGGCTCCATTCGTTAAATTTTAAAGGCCCCCTAACGGGAGCCCTTAAAATTCAACGGAGAGGGAGGGATTTGAACCCTCGAAACCTTGCGGTTTACAGGTTTTCGAGACCTGCTGTTTCAACCACTCACACACCTCTCCAATTATAAGTACGCCGAGTGGCTGGCTTACCTATCTTCTTTCATTATATCAAATTTTAAGGTAGGCTCCCTTCCAAATTCTGACATATACTTTGCGCATCTTTGCTAAGTGCAGTACATTTTAGACGGGGTGTTTTGTCCGGATCATACGACATAAAAAGTTCGTACTGAATCGTAGCATTGTTTTTCCTTTTTGCAATCACCCCGTTACGTTGTAATTCAACCGTAAAGGAGGCATTTGCATCACAAATCGCACCGTCAGTTTGTTGGCAATTGGTAGGAGCTACATCCAGTTGTTTCCAATTGGTTGTATATCGGTTATGGGTAAGTTGAAACCGCCGTTGAGATGCTTGTACAGTTGACATAATAGAAATGGCTTCCGCTGCCCGGGCCTTTTCTACCGCTCTAAAGTATTGGGGCATTGCGATAGCGGCTAAAATACCAACGATGAGAACTGCAACTAAACCAAAGAAGAAGGCAACAACAGCTGCTATTACGCAACCTTGTTTTTCGTTCGGTGTAGTATCAATGACTAAACAATCGGACATCATATCGTGCAAGCATTGTTTTTTCTGGGTCCACAGCGGCATCAAATAACCAATGCCCAAGATGATTGCGGAAAAAATCATCGCAAAGTTTCTCCACAAGGAACGGCCAAATGAAATGCGCTGTCCGTTTGTGTCTGTTACTTTTAAACCCAATATTTTTTTACCGATGGTGGCTTGCCAGGAGGAAGACTCCGGCCAAGCGTAATAAGCTGCCCATATCACAAATTGTATTGCCATCGTTATGACAAACATTAAGAACATGGTACCTAAATCCGGCTCTTTCCCTTTGGTAGAAACTCCTAGTGCAAGTCCGATAAATACGCTGAGTACATTATTGATAATCGCTCCTAGACCGCCATAAATCAAGCTATCAATAAGGTACGCGGCGCTTCTTTTCCAAAAATTAGCGTAAGCCATATAAATTCTCCTGATAAAATGATAACCAACCCGTAAATTATAGCATAGTAGAAAAGAGTCCAACAAGGAAGGGATTCCCTACGGAGTTTGGTATAATATTTTATTACCAAAGGGGGAGGATTTATGTCAGAAACATGTTCACATGACTGTTCAAGTTGTTCGGCCAACTGTTCAAGCCGCCAAGGGGAAATGATGAAAGATAAACCTCATTTGTTAAGCCGCATTAAACATGTGGTTGGGGTTGTCAGCGGTAAGGGGGGAGTTGGTAAGTCACTGGTTACGGGGCTGCTGGCTACCGAAATGACACGCCGCGGTTATTCTTGTGGTATTTTAGATGCCGATATTACCGGGCCTTCTATTCCTAAAATGTTTGGGGTACACGAACGGGCTACCGGGGATCAGGACGGGATTTATCCGGTTCAAAGTGCGGGTGGCGTACAGCTTATGTCGCTCAATCTATTACTGGAAAATGAAACGGATCCGGTCATTTGGCGTGGGGCGCTTATCACCGGGACCGTAAAACAATTTTGGACGGATGTAATTTGGAAAGACATAGACTATTTGTTTATTGATATGCCGCCGGGAACGGGGGATGTAACGCTCACCGTGTTTCAATCGCTTCCGGTGGATGGGATTGTGATTGTGTCTACGCCGCAAGAGTTGGTACAGATGATTGTGGGCAAGGCCGTTAAAATGGCGCAAATGATGCAAGTTCCCGTTTTGGGACTGGTAGAAAATATGAGCTATTTAAAATGCCCGGATTGTCAAAAGGAGATCTCACTCTTTGGCCCTTCACAGGCTGCGGCATTGGCGAAGCAATTTTCTATTGAACCGGCGGTGCGATTACCTTTAAATCCGGCGGTGGCCAAAGCGGTAGATGAAGGACAAATAGAGGCAGTGCGCGAAGACGCCTTAAACCCATTGATGGAAAAGTTAAGTAGACTGAATTGATAAAGTGCGTGGTTGTTTTTTGAAAGAGGACTGGGTAAAAACTCAGCCCTCTTTATTTTTTCTGAAACTATGTTTAAAATAGGGCTTGACAAAGCGTTTTTTTTTTTTGGTACTCTTTTCTTGCTGCAGGTGAGGGGGGATATATCCAACACCTTAAAATTGATTTAAAGGGTGATTTTAACAATTTCCCAAAACTGTCCCTACTCAAGCAAACGACAATAAGGACCCCCCGGGTAAGTGTAAGCTGCCCCGGGAAAATAGATAGGAGGGACTATGTCCGGAAATAAGCGAAAAGCATTCACGCTGACCGAACTACTGGTTGTAGTAGTAGTCATCGGTGTGTTAGCGGCAGTTGTCTTACCGAAATATACCAAAGTAATCGAAACGCGCAAAACCACAGAAGCAGAAAATATGATGGCCGCGGTACGCACGGAGCAGGAATACCGCTGTGCACTCGATAAGCCGTATATTGGGGAAGTGGATAAATTAGTAACCGCGCATATTTTGCCTAGTGAAAATACAAAAAATTTTAATTATAGTTTGCAATCCCAGGGAATGATGGCGGAAAGTTCGGGGAAGTACAATTATACATTACAAATGCCATCTTATGCGGATGGACGTTTGTGTTGCGATGGGGAAGATTGCAATAAACTCAATAAAAATTATCCTACTTGCGAAGAATTGATAGCCAAGCCCGATTATCAAGTTGCTACGGAATGCAAAGTAGACCCCTCAGACCCCCCAGGTCCGAAGGATTGTGTCGGTAGCAAACCCAGTGAGCGAGAAGTTTGTAGTTCGTGTGGCGGAACGCATAGCCGCACTGTTACTTGTAATCACGAAAATGGCCAGTGGCAAACGGGCGAATGGAGTGCGTGCAGCATCACCGACGAAGAATGTAATTCTTGTGAGTACAAAGTGGGGAATGATCAGGATAAAAATACCGAATATTTGCGGTGTATAGACCCCGATTATTATCGGTACAAGGGTAGTTGGAATGAGAGTACTTGTTCGTGCGATTGCCCTCCGGAGACAGTAAAAGATAGTGAAGGGTATTGTGTGAAAAAATGCCAACCTGGAGGAAAAGAGCGGTGCGAAGGTGGGCATGGTATTTCTGGAGAATGGGATGGAGAGAATTGTGAATGTATCTGTCCTCCTGGAAGCACATTAGAAAATGACGGAGAGTGCCATCAAGTATGCAATAATCC
>CAMZDW010000022.1 GCA_947305555.1 uncultured Elusimicrobium sp. | reverse complement strand
TTACGTTGCCTTTGGATTTACTCATTTTTTGGCCGCTTTTATCGCGCACGATTCCATTAAGGTATACGTCTTTAAACGGTAATTTCCCGGTAAAATCAAGCCCGGTCATCACCATGCGCGCTACCCACAAATACAAAATTTCGTACCCGGTAACGAGCGTGGAAGTGGGATAAAAATGCTGCATGTCGGCGGTATTTTCCGGCCAACCAAAGACGGAAATCGGCCACAAGGAAGACGAGAACCATGTATCTAATACATCGGGGTCTTGCACGAGATCATGACCTCCGCAATGCGGACATTTTTCGGGCTTATTAAAGGAAACAATCGGTTGAGCTCCATCTTCAAAAGATACTTTTGTAAGCTGTTCTTTTCCTTGTTGGTCGGTGGCAAACGTCAGTCCCTTTGCACTGCATTGGCGGCAGTACCACACCGGGATGCGGTGGCCCCACCAAATCTGACGGGAAATACACCAATCTTGTAAATTTTTAAGCCAATTGACAAAAGGGGTTTTCCAGCTTTCTGGATGAAATTGCAGTTCGCCCGTCTCGGCGGCTTTGATAGCCGGGGCAGCCAGTTCGTTCATTTTCACAAACCATTGTTCGCTCATAAACGGCTCAATAGGTTGGTGACAGCGGTAACAGGTGGAAACATTATTCGTATATTTTTCTTCTTTAACGAGTAACCCGGCTGCATCTAAATCTTTGACGGTTTCCTTGCGGCATAGCTCGCGGTCCATGCCGATGTATTTTTCAGGACAGTTGATCATCTTACCCTTATCATTGATGACAGTCATCACGGGTAGGTTATGGCGCTTGCCGACTTCATAGTCGGTCGCATCGTGGGCTGGGGTAATTTTTAAGGCACCGGTCCCGAATTCCATTTCCACAGCTTCGTCGGCAATAATCGGGATAGCGCGGTTAGCCAAAGGAATAACAACTTTTTTACCCACCATTTTTTTATACCGTTCATCTTTGGGATTGACAGCAATTGCAGCGTCGGCAAAAATAGTTTCCGGGCGCGTAGTAGCGATGATGATTCCATCGCTGCCATCTTCTCCTTTATATTGAAGATGCCATAATTTGCCGGCATGTTGTTCGTGTTCTACTTCAATGTCGGATAGCGCAGTGGAACAGCGTACACACCAGTTGATAAGGCGTTTTCCTCGGTAAATATATTTTTTCTCCCACCATTGGCGGAAACATTCGTAGACGGCTTGGGCACGTTTATCATCCATTGTAAAGCGAATGTCGCTTAAATCTAACGCCCAACCCATTTTGCGAAATTGGTTGAAGATGGCGTTGCCACATTCGTGATACCAATCCCATACTGCGTTGACAAATGCTTCGCGGCCCAAATCGTGGCGCGATTTATGTTCTTCTTTGGCGAGTTTTTTCTCTAGTACGTTTTGGGTAGCGATACCGCCATGGTCAGTGCCAGGTACCCAAAAAGCATCTTCTCCAAACATGCGGTGTGCGCGGATGAGTACGTCTTGCAGTGTATCATTTAACGCGTGGCCCATATGGAGAGCACCCGTGATGTTGGGTGGGGGAATAACAATAACAAAAGGTTTTTTATTTTTATCTGCTTTGGCAGCGAATAATTTGGAGTTTTGCCATTTCTCGGCGAGTTTTTGTTCTACTTCTTGTGGTTCATATGCTTTAGGTAACATAGTATTTCCTTCGGTTTTTAAAATTGCGTGATGTGACTTCACGCGTAACCTATTTATATTTTATCAATTTGTTGTGCCCGCGCGCCAATTATGCCACAATATAAGTATGAAGATAGGAATTGTTTGTGCATTAGCTAAAGAGAAAGCGCAACTTTTGGCGCGCTTACCGGAACAGGAAACGATTTCCTCGGGTCCGTTTACCTTTTTTGTCAGCCGGTTGGGAGAGAACCAACTCATTTTAACCCAAAGCGGAATTGCCAAGGTAAACGCCGCGGCCTGTTCGGTGGAAATGATACGTCGTTTTGCTCCTGAAGTAGTTATTAATTCAGGTGTAGCGGGTGGATTGGATTCACAATTAAATCCGCTGGATATAGTAGTCGGCAGCAAGTATGCGCACCATGATGTGTTCTGCGGTCCTGAAAATGAGTGGGGGCAAGTGCAGGGTTTACCCTCCGTATTTTTAGCAGATGACAAATTGTTGGCTAGCGTAGAAAAATTGAAAAGCGAGCATGCTTTTTCCCGACCGGTGCACACCGGGCTGATTTGTACGGGTGAGCAATTTATCACCGATCCACACGCCTTGGCCGATATTTGTCACCATTTCCCTGAAGCGTTAGCTTGCGATATGGAATCAGCCGCATTTGCACAAGTGTGTTACTTGTATAAGGTACCTTTTTTGAGTTTCCGTGTGATTAGTGATGTGGTTGGAAAAGAAAAAAGCAACGAAACACAGTATGAAGATTTTTGGGATACCGTTTCACACACTGCATTTGAAAACACGTGGACATTTTTGTCTGCGCTGGCCGAGGGAAAGTAATGAACAAAATTGCAACGTTTGAAATTGACCACACCCAGTTAAAACCAGGCGTATATGTTTCGCGCCAAGATCAAGTGGGTGATGCAATTATTACTACGCTTGATGTGCGTTTTAAGAAACCTTATAAGGAGCCTCCGCTGACACCGGAAATTTTACACACAATTGAGCATCTGGGTGCGGTATATTTGCGTGAACAATCGTCGTGGGCGTCACGCGTTTTGTACTGGGGGCCGATGGGATGCCAGACGGGGTTTGATTTGCTGGTTGTAGGGGATGTGTCTGTAGGTCAAATCGTGCCGACACTGTATGAGATGTGTTTGTTTATTACTAGTTTTGAAGGTAAAATCCCCGGGGCACAGTTTGCGTGGCAGTGTGGTAATTACCAGTTGCACGATTTAGCCGGAGCGAAACAAGAAGCCAAAAAATTTGCGGAAAATTTAGCCGCGTGGAAAGAAGAAAATAGTTTTTACCCGCGCCGAACTAATTAAAATTTGCGCGGATAAAATTCGGCAATTTCTCTATAATAAACCTATGACAAAAAAAACCGAACAAGCAGTCATTGAACCGGAAATTATTGATGAAAGCGGAGTGGTAATTACACCGGAGCCGGACCATGCGCGTCCGCAGGGTGATACATCCGGCGTCTTGGGTGGAATGGCAGTGCTGGCGGTTGGATTTGTGATGACAATTTTGGTAGCGTTATTTACGCTTTTAGTCGTTTGTCCGCTGATGTTACTGGGGCGGCTATTTGGTTGGGAAATAAAACATTTTAGACATTAAAAAGCACCCGCGCAAGGTGCTTTTTAATTGGGCTGGTATTTCGTAATGCAACATATTCAATATAGCCATTTTCTTTTATAGTTAGGCTCTTTCCTCCACGGTTGTATAGATTTCAACAAAACAGGGCGGACTTGGTATCTTCATATTTAATTTGCTATAATAAATAAGTCGTAACCGCAAACCTATTTTTTGGAGAGGTGGCCGAGCGGTTTAAGGCACAGTCCTGGAAAGACTGCATACGGGAAACCGTATCGAGAGTTCGAATCTCTCCCTCTCCGTATGAATTTAAAAAGCACCCGAAAGGGTGTTTTTTAATTCATAGGAAGAAATGGAAGCGGCATAAACTGCTTTATGCCGCGTCGAGATTCGAAAGCCGGAGCCTTATGCGAGTTTGAGTGCGAGCCACACCGGCGAACACGAAAGGCGAGCATGGCGAGGCGGGGTCGCGAGCGCGTAGCGTCAGTGAAGCGACTTGTGACCGAATCTCTCCCTCTCCGTATGAATTTAAAAAGCACCCGAAAGGGTGTTTTTTAATTCATAGGAAGAAATGGAAGCGGCATAAACTGCTTTATGCCGCGTCGCTTCGCACAGTATACTTCGCATTTTCGCGCTTAGACTTAGGGCTTTTTTATTTTAAAAATATCCATCAACAAGAATTTAATACTGAAAATTTTCCGCTAGACGTTGCTGTTTTTCTGTGATAGAATGTAACTGTTAAGATATGCAAACGCACAAGGCATATAAGAAGAAAAATTTAATTCTGTGAGGAAGGAAAAATGATTTCTAATGAATCAATAGATCCTACAAAAGTATCCCGAGCAAGCAAAATTATGGTTGGTTTACAGCAGGAACTTGTACAACGCATTAGCATGGATGGGGCCGGTCCTTTTTTGGCTGCTATTTATGATCAAAAGGGTCAGTTGATTGCAAAGGCGGCTAACTCCGTGTTAAATGACAAATGTAGTAACCATCATGCAGAAATGAATGCTATTCATCTAGCAGAACAAAAATTAAATACGTTTGATTTGGCGCCCCATCATTTAAGTTTGTATGTCACCTCGGAGCCGTGTTTGATGTGTTTGGGGGGAATTATGTGGTCGGGCATCGAGGCGGTTTATTATGGAGTTCCTTCCAAACGAGTAGAAGAAATTACCGGATTTGATGAAGGCTTTAAACCTAACTGGATGGATGAATTTAAAAAACGCGGTATCTCCGTATACGGAGAAATTGAAACAGAACTGGGAGAAGCCGTCCTGGCGGATTACGTAAGGATGGGTAAAAAGGTTTATAAACCTTCCAGGTAATTGCTTTTTGAGTAAATAAACTAAAACCGGGCGTGTTTAAAAACACGCCCGGTTGAGGTTACAGCTAATTCCCCGGAGGGACTAGCAATTAAAACTTCGCTTGATAATGCTACGCACAATTCCTTCTACGTGAAATGACGTGCGGTCGGCCACGATAGGTGTGTAGTGTGGGTTTTCCGATTGTAAAATAACGTTCTCCCCGTCCTGTGTAAAACGCTTTACCAGCACTTCACCATTATTCACACAAACCACGACATCTTTATTCTTTGGTTGATTGTTCTGTTCCACAATTAGCCAGTCCTTGGGGGAAATTAAACTTTCCATAGAATCGCCCTTGGCTTCCACCATGAAACCTTTACAGGCCGGGAAATAAATCATACTCGGGTCCACGGGCACAATGCGCGTGGGTTGGCCATCCAGGATTGTACCCTCGGGGCCGCACTTGGCCATACCGTACATTTTTAGGTAGATTACATTGCGTTCCGGGTCTTTCAAAATAATGTAGTCGCGCGGATTTGCCGGGTTGCGCTTTAGATACCCTTTCTTTTCCAGTTGCTTGATGTGATGAAACACCACGCTTTTGGTGCTTACGTTTAAGCGATCGGCCAGTTCTTCCATAGTTAGCGGATCGCTGATATTGGCCTTTAAAATTTCCAAAAGTTCGGTTTGTTTGGGGTGTAATGCTTTCATTTTTTTGTAACCTCCTAAAATTTTACTTTTAGTTTTGTTCTATATTATGTTCTATAAAATTTGTTTAAAAAAGTAAAGATGATTTTAAAAACAATTAAAATATAAGTATTTTTTAAATTATAGTAATAATATTTTTGTTTCATAAAATAAAACGCCCTGATTATTTTTCAGGGCGTTTTTAGAACTTTTTTGTAAGCGATTACAGTTTCTTAATAAACCGTTCAAAGGCCGCTTTTCCTTCCGCGTTGCGTTTATAAACGCCGGCATATTCCAGCACTTTGGCGAATACGCGGCCTACTTCCGCTTGCAGAATTTGTTCCGCGTTTTTAGCGGTAAACGTGTGTTTTTTAAGTAATTGCTCTGCCCAAGCTGCGTGTTTGGCAAGGGCTTCGTTTTTGCGAATACCTTTTACATCTTTGCGGATAAGGTACGGCGTCAAATCCTTGAGTTCCTTAGCAAGCCGCGCGGGAAGAACCGCCAGCCCCATCACTTCAATAAGCCCGATATTTTCCTTTTTGATGTGATGCACTTCTGCATGTGGGTGGAAAATGCCGAGTGGGAATTCGGGGGTCGTGCGGTTGTTACGAAGGACGATATCTAGTTCAAATGCTTTGCCTCGCCGACGGGCAATCGGGGTAACGGTGTTATGCGGTGTATCCCCTGTTTTGGAAATAATATCAGCTTTTGGGTCGCTATATGTGCGCCATTTTTTAAGGATGTAATCCCCAGCCTCAATTAAATCCTGCTTGGGGCCGTTTAGGCGAATTACGCTCATCGGCCATTTGACAATACCGGCTTTGACGCGCGGAAATTTGGAAAGTTTAAACGTCTTTTCCACCGGTGCTTTAGCCATGGCAAACGTGTAGCGCCCGCCTTGAAAATGGTCGTGCGTTAAAATAGAACCACCGACGATAGGCAAGTCCGCATTGGAGCCAATGAAATAATGCGGCAACAGTTCCACAAAGTTGAGTAGCCGCGCGAAACTTTTTTTCGTTAATTTCATGGGTTCGTGTTTACCCGATAAACAAATGCAATGTTCGTTGTAATACACGTACGGCGAGTATTGCAGATACCATGGCTCACCGTCTTTTAACAAATCAAGCGGAATGAGGCGAATGGTTTGGCGTGCCGGATGGTTCACGCGCCCGGCGTAGCCCTCGTTTTCTTTGCACAAGAGACAAAGCGGATAAGAGGATGCCTTCATTTTTAACGCAGCGGCAATATCTTTGGGGTCTTTCTCCGGCTTAGACATATTAATGGTAATATCTAAATTTCCGTAAGGAGTGCGTGCTTTCCACGCGAGGTTTTTTGCTACGCGCGAAGTGCGGATATAATCCAATGCGCGGGCATCGTGATAAAATTTATCCGTTGCCTTTTTGGGACTTTTTTTACGAAGTGTGAAAAATTCGTTAATCACTTCACTTGGGCGTGCGGCAAATACGCCCATGAGCTTGGTGTCAAACAAATCACGCATCGTTATCGTGTCGGGAGAAATTAAACCTTGCTTGGCGGCCCAATCACAAATTTTTGAAAGGATTTCACACGGATAATCCGGCGTTTTGCCGTTAAATCCGGTGGGTTTATATTCATCTAGTTTTAAGAGGGCAAGCAGTTCGTTTATCGCCCAAGAACGGTCTTGCGGCGTGATGAGTTTTTGACGGAGGGCGTAGGTAACTAACTGGTCGATGAGTAAATTAATATCCATAGATTCTCCTAGTATTTTCGATGCTGCTCCCAATTCCACGCTGTTTCAATAATCCGCGTGAGCGAATATTGCGGTTTCCAACCCAGCACTTGTTGTGCTTTGGTGCTATCAGCTACCAACACGGCCGGATCACCGGCACGTCGGGGAGCTACTTCTACTTTAAAATCAATCCCAGTAATTTTTTTGGCTTCTTTAACAAGTTCAGCCACACTAAATCCCGTACCGCTGCCTAAGTTAAAACGTTCGCTTTTATTTTCCTTTACCATTTTTTCCAAGGCCAAAATATGCGCGCGTGCCAGATCATTGACATGTACATAATCACGCACACACGTGCCGTCGGGAGTGGGGTAATCATCCCCAAACATTTTAATACTGGGGCGTTTGCCGGCAGCTGCTTGGAGTACAATGGGAATTAAGTGGGATTCGGGATTGTGCGATTCGCCAATTTCGCCCGAGTCATCCGCCCCGCTTGCATTAAAATAGCGAAGAGCTGTTGCCTTAAGTCCGTAGGCGACGTCGAAGTCCGCAAGCATTTTTTCTACCATCAATTTCGTGTTTCCGTATGGATTGATGGGATTTTGCGGATGGGTTTCATCAATTTTTTCTTTGACGGGTTCACCAAAGGTGGCCGCTGTGGAAGAAAAGACGAAATACTTTACGTTATTTTCTACCATAGCGTCTAATAAATTAAGCACTTTGGCGACGTTGTTATGATAATATTTAGAGGGCTCTTTTACGCTTTCTCCTACTTCGATAAACGCGGCGAAATGCATGACTGCATCAATGTTGTATTTCTTAAAAACTTCGGCCAGCCGCGCTTTATCACCCAAATCACCCAATTCAAACGGATAGGCAGCGACGGCTTCGCGGTGTCCTTTAGAAAGATTATCAAACACGATAGGATTATAGCCTTGGTTGGCTAACATCCGCACGGTATGCGAGCCGATATATCCGGCTCCGCCAATTACCAAAACATTTTTCATTTTTAGAAAACTCCTTAATAGATTTTTTCCATCGGGCGTGCCGGACCGCCGATAGAGGCGATATAAAAATCTGCTTTAAGCCCGGTCTTTTCCTGATACACTTTGCCGACGGTATCAATGACTGTTTTTACGGCATCATCTTTTACAAGGGCCACTGCACAACCGCCAAAACCACCGCCGGTAATACGGGCCCCTAATACACCGGGAATTTTCCAACATTCTTCGGCGATAATATCGAGTTCTTTGCAGCTTGTTTCGTAATCATCACGCAACGAAACGTGTGACTGATTCATCAGTTTGCCAAACGTCTCTAAATCTCCTGCTTTTAAAGCTTCGGTTGCTTGCAACGTACGTTGATTTTCGTAGACAGCGTGTTTGGCACGCTTGCGTTCAATGGGGTCTTTGATAAGTTCTTTATTGGCTTCAAACTGTTCAATGGAAAGTTCTCCCAGCGATTTGACGGGCAACTTGGTTTGCAAAGCCTTTAGGGCATTTTCACTTTCGCGCCGTCGGTCATTATAGGCTGATGTAACGAGTGAATGTTTTTTATTGCTGTTAATAATTAAAATGGAAATGCCTTGCAGATTAAGCGGTACATGTTCATATTTAAGCGTGTTACAATCGAGCAAAATAGCATGATTTTCTTTACCCATACCGCTGGCAAACTGGTCCATAATTCCGCAATTCATGCCCACAAATTTATTCTCGGCTTCTTGGCAAAATTTAACTAGTTCAATTTGAGGAATATGCAAGTTGAAAACTTTATTCATAGCTACAGCGGTGGCTAGTTCGATAGAGGCCGAAGAAGATAGCCCGGCACCGCTGGGGATATCACCCCAGAACAACAACTCAAAACCAAATCCCAGTTTATAACCGTGATTTTGCAATGTTTTAATAACGCCCAACGGATAATTGGCCCAATCATTGGCTTTGTCATAGACGATGTGATTCAAATCAGCTTCTATAATTCCTTTGTGTGATAAGTTTAACGAATGTAACCGAATTTTTTGGTCATCGCGTTTACAAAAAACACAATGGGTGCCAAAGGACAATGCACACGGAAATACGTGCCCACCGTTGTAATCGGTATGTTCACCGATTAAGTTCACGCGGCCCGGAGCAAAAAAATACAATTTTTCCTTCTGAAAAACTTCATTAAATTTACTACGTAAGGCAAGTTGGTTCATAAAAATCTCCTTGATGTTAACGTACCGTGATTTTCAAAGTCCAAGTATATTTCCCTTTCGGAGGAATTATGGCTGCCCGACGGATTTTATTCGCAGCGTATAAGTCATCATATACGCCGGTGCACGGTTCCAATGCAATATTGTAATCTCCTCGATAACCGCCTTGCGTTTTCCATACGCCCAGGTAAGGTACTTTTTCTGGTGGGTATGTAAAGATCAGTTGTTCGCGAGTATCCGTGTGTTCAATTCCACACCAACCTGCTAAATTGGGCTTGGTAAAATAAAACTTTTCGCAGTTGTTTGCCGTGATGGGTTCCGTTACTGCCAAATCAATTACCCTGCCGTGAATGTCGGTGGTCAGTGGATAGGGGTGACGCGTTCCCCAAGGCCCCAGGTGCTTGGTGCTGTGTTCTACCGTCATTATTTCAGTAAGATTATTGGGAATTAAGAGCCTCGTGGCGGGAGAGCAAGCTAGTAAACAATGAGGGGTCCAAATAAATTTGAATTCAATTTCTGCCGTGTTTTCCGCGCAATATTCAAAGAGAATTTCATTTCCCTTTAAAGTGACGGAGCGTGAAAGTGTGTAGGGAAATCTTTGACTTTGTACAAAAGATTTTAGACTTTTCCCGTCAGGAGAGAAGGCGCAGGCCCAAGGCAAGGCCCACACTTCTCCGTGGTCCGGAACAGACGTTCCTTGAAATGGTCCGTCTGGATACGGGCAAGGATCAATGGAAGGAAACACTTCATCAAAACCGCTACAATCATATTCGGAAAAAAGAGCTCCATACGTAGGAACATTTAATTTTTCCCACTCCGATTGAAACAAAAATTCTCGGCGTGTTTTTTTGGAAATCAAACTAGCCAACTTACAACCGTAAGTGGGTAGAAAAATCAGATGCAACTGATCGTTTTCCAAGATGTTGGCATTTAATCCCTTATATAACGTATTTACCATAAGACTCCTGTAAAAATACGCACGAGCGTGCGTATTTATTTCTCTTCAAATTTTGTAAAAGCAAACGGCATCAATTCACTTAATTTTTTACAATAAACGGTTCGTTTTTTCCCGTTGAGTACGGCAATGTAAACGGGGGTTGCTGGTGGCATAAATTCACTCATCACTTGACGGCAAGCCCCACAAGGAGAACCGAACGCAACACCAGGTATTTTTTGCGTGATGAGTGCCAAGGCTCTAAACCGTCGGTGCCCGGCGCTTACGGCGGCAAAAATGGCATTTCTCTCTGCACACACTGTTAAACCGTAAGAAGCATTTTCGACGTTGGTTCCTTTAAAAATCTCTCCTTCCGACGTCAGCACGGCGGCCCCTACTTTAAATTTAGAGTAAGGGGAATATGAATTTTCCCGAGCAGCTTGGGCAGCATCTACAAGGCGAGTTACTTCTTCTTTACTTAGCGGTAAATTCTTCATACTTTTATTTTATAATAACGGCTTAAAAAGTCAACCCCCTTTCTACGCGCGTACGAAATTACATTTTAAAACAGATTTGTTATAATACCCACATGAGAAATTTGTTTATCATAATTGCTTTGGGGGTTGTGGGGTGGTTTGTGTGGGGGCATACGCGTTCTATTAAAAATGCAGGACAACCGGTGTCCGTGATAGTGGCCTTCGGGGACAGCTTGACAGCTGGCCATGGAGCGCGTGCGCGACACAATACCTATCCGGCAGTTCTAGCTCGTTTAAGTGGGAAGAGGGTCATTAATGAGGGCCTTTCCGGCGAAACAGCGGTGCATGCTCCCAGCCGTTTACCGCGCATATTGGAGCATCGTCCTCAAATGGTGCTCATTGAGTTTGGGGCTAATGATTTTATGCAAGGACTCAGTCGAGAAAAAGCAGTAGAGGCGGTGTCTTCCATTGTGGATGCTGTTCAGGCTGCCGGTGCGATTGCCGTGATTGTGGATACCGGGGGGCCTGGTATGGGGAGCTATTCCTCCGATTATCGTCGTTTGGCCAAACAAAAACAAGCTGTTTTTGTACCGGGTATTTTAAAAGATATATTTCATAAGAAAGAGTATATGTCGGACATGATTCATCCTAACCCGGAAGGATACTCACTGGTCGCTCAACATGTGTATACTTACATTGCTCCTTATCTAGAAAAATAATTTTATGAAGCGTTTTTGGTGTAGTTTGTGGATCGGGATCGGCCTACTGACATTAGCAGGTTGTTCCCATGTGTCACGCCAACAAGAAGTTTTTCATCAAGTAGCTTCTCATCAGCTCAGTCCGGACCGTTCGTTTATTTCTAATGGAAAATTGTATTTACGTTATCAGATCGGAGAAAAATTCTTTGTATTTGTAGGTGATTTGGGGCACGTGAAGGGGGAGAAAAACGAAAAAACATTGTTGCTCTCTGTGCAGGAAGATGTTTCACCCAAAAAAAAACACCCCGTACATTTAGTTCAGCATGGATTTAATGAACTGGTCAAATACACTTTGTTGCCGTTGGTCCCACCTCAACCGGGGCAAGGTATTTTGGTTTTTCTTGATACCTACGAAACGCTATTATACCGGCAAACTGATGGCAAGCCGGGGTTTGTTCTCTTGAAGGATGCCCCGAGCAATGTAGATATAGTGGGGGAGATCTCTCAAGCCCAATTCACTGAATTGTATTATCAGGAACTTCGTAAAATACAGCAAGCTTCCGGCACTAAGCAAACGCGGTTTTTACTGAAGTTAGATAACGTGCCGTTGTCGCCCTTTTTGTACGTAGATACAAAAACGGGAGAAAATATCCGTTTGGAATTACCGGAGTATTATCAAATCAAAAAAGAGATGTCTAGGTTGGGATTTTCCACGTCCATCATTTATTCTTTTTTGATTAAGAGCCACTTATGGAGTGCGGTAAAAGCTCCCTTTACAACGACGCATCGTTTGGCACTGGTGGGAACTTCTACTGTCTACGCAATGATTCCGGTGCGTTTTGGAGATTTAGAAACAGTTCCTCCTTTGAATTCCCAATCTCCGATGGATTTAAGCACATTTAATGAATGGTTAGATAAACATATCAGCAAACAGGTGTACAAGGCACGTGTAAAATTGCTGATTGACGGCGAGGAGTTTTTTCCGCATTGGATGTTAGAGATGCAACGGGCACAGGAAAGTATTTTTACAACGGTTTATATTTTCATGTCGGATCCATACGGTTTATCGATTGCGGATGTGATGAAAAAACGAGCCTCACAAGGTGTAGATGTGCGCGTGGTAGTAGATGAACTGAATAATGTGCTTAATTCCGGAAAGAATCCTGAACTTATGCCCTCTGAAAAATTCGTCATGCCCAAATATATTACTTCTTATTTGCGAAAAAAATCTTCTGTTAAAGCGCGTACCCACCTCAATCCTTGGAGTACATTTGACCATACCAAAGTGTATATCATTGACCGGAAATTAGCCTACGTAGGGGGAATGAATATCGGGGAAGAATACCGCTATACGTGGCACGACATGATGGTGGCATTGGAAGGACCGATTGTAGGAAGACTGGTTAAAAACTTCTATAAAAATTGGTCATTTGTAGGGGCCGGGGGAGATTTCGCAGCGGGGTATCGCCAATTATTTAGTAAACGCAAACGTCAAGTAAACCAGGAAGCTCCTGATATGATTCCCGTGCGGCTGATGTATACCAAACCGCATGACTCACAAATCTTTCAGGCACAGTTGGAAGCCATTAAACGTGCCCGGCAACGCATCTATATTCAAAACGCTTATTTCGCGGATGACCGTATTGTGCGCGAATTGATTGCGGCCCGGGGCCGGGGGGTAGATGTGCGTGTAATTTTACCGGGAACGAATGATGTAGCCATCATGGATAAAAGTAATCGTTATATAGCTAATCAACTTTTTAATAATGGCATTCGCGTATATTTTTACAAAGGGATGACACACGTAAAAGCTGCGGTGTATGATGGCTGGGCCGTAGTCGGTTCTGCTAATTTTGACAAGATGAGTTTACATGTAAACCGAGAGATGAGTTTAGGAATAGAGGACCCCTCTTTCGTGGCGGAGTTGGTGGAACGTTTATTTGAAAAGGACTTTGAAAATTCACAAGAGATGACGAGACCTTTGGAGCTTTCCTGGACGTACGCAGTTATTACGAGTGTGGCCGGCCAATTGTAAGATAGAAAGCATGCAAACTCATTTAAAATCTTGACAGCTTTTTTGCTAAATTTTGATTTACAAAATGGCTGCTCTCTCTTCAGGCATTGCTTGCAAATTTCTATGATTCGATAGGTTCTACTTTTCGTTCGTATCCTTGCGCGGCAATCACACGGGCCTGAAAGATACTGCCCGGTTTAACGGGTTTTGTGAACGTTACTTTTCCGTCAATATCCGGGGCATCTTTATAGGTCCGACCGAAGTCCGGTCCATCGGCAATCGCTTCCAATGTGGTTCCCACAAGGCGTTTATTTAGTTTATCAATGACCCGGCTTTGTACTTCTTCCAATTCGCGAGAGCGTTCGTGTTTGACAGCGGCCGGAATTTGCTGCATGGCATAAGCGGCCGTTCCTTTTTCGCGGAAGTATTCAAACACACCCATATTGTCAAATTCATAGGTGCGAACAAATTTTTTAAGTTCGTTAAAATCCTTTTTTGTTTCCCCGGGAAAACCCACAATAAAATTGGTTCGCAGGGAAATATCGGGTACTTCTGTTTTAAGCATATCAAGCGTGCGGCGGATTTGTGCTCCGTCGCAATGACGATTCATCCGTTTTAAAACAGGGTCTGCAATATGCTGAAGCGGAATGTCGATATAATGAAAAATTTTATTTGTGGAGGCTATTAGTCGGGCTAATTCCTTGGTAACGCGGTGAGGATAACCGTACATGATGCGCAGGCGTCCTAGCCCGCGGATTTTAAGGAGTTGTTCCAGTAATTCTAATAATTGCGGTTTTCCATACAAGTCCATCCCGTAAGAAGTGGTATCTTGGGCGATGAGGGAAATTTCCTGCACTCCATTTTGAACCATGAGGCGTGCTTCGCGAAGGACATCTTTGATAGGTTTAGAGCGATAATTTCCCCGAATGAATGGAATCGTACAATAGGCACAACGGTTGTTGCATCCGTCGGCTACTTTGAGGTAAGCCGTATGCGGTGCAGTTAGGCTCATCTTATATTCCGGCAGATATAAGGACTGTGGCAAAGAGGTTAAAACGGAACCTTTTTGTTGGATCGTTTTTTCTACCGTTTCCTGTGCAGCAATGGAAAAAATGGTGTCTATTTCGGGAAATTCACGTGCAACCTGTTCTTTAAACCGTTCCACCAGGCAACCGGTTACAGCCACTTTTTTAATTAGCCCTTGTTGCTTAAGCGACAGGGCATAACGAATTTCATCTTTTGCTTCTTTGACGGCGGAAGCGATAAATCCGCAGGTATTGATGATAATTTCATCTGCTTGTTCGGGAGAAAAGACCATGCGGTGTCCCTTTGCAATGAGACGTGCGGAGAACTCCTCGCTATTGGTCAAGTTTTTTGGACAACCTAAACTAATTAAGTAGAATTTCATGTTTGTTTACACGGCCACATCTTCTGTGGAGATAGGTTTGACTGTTTTATCATCGTCTTCATCACTCGACAAAACGGCTGTACCAAAAGTAATCACTCCGATACGTCCTACGATCATGGTACCGATAATGATTAACTTCCCTAGGAAGGATAATTCCCCACTGATACCCGTCGACAATCCGCCGGTGCTTAACGCGGCCGCTGATTCCATCACTAAGCTCAGGAACGGAAGTTTTTCCGTCCATGTTAGCATAAATACGCTGATGAATAAGAACAAGGTGTACAACAGAAAGGTGGAGGTAGCGGCATATAAACGGAGTGACGGAATTCTTCTTCCTAAAATAGAAACACGAGAACGCAATTGAAGCCGGGCATGCATAATCGCAACCACAGTACAAAAAGCGGTCATTTTGATACCACCGGCCGTACCTGCCGGGGCTCCGCCAATGCACATTAGCAGTATCAAGACCAAGAGAGATGCGGAGGAAAGTAGACTGACATTTACCGTACTAAAACCACACGTAGTCATGGCGGCGATAGATTGGAACAGAGCTTCTGTTATGGTCAAACTGGGGGAGGTCATTAATAAGGTGACTGTTCCCAAACAAAGTAGTGCAAGGGTAGATATGACTATCAGTTTGGTAGTAAGCGAAATTTCTTTCGTTTTCCGACGAATAAAATTAGCTAGGTCCGCTATAACGATAAAGCCCATAGATCCAGCCAAGGCTAAACAACACAATACCGTGTTAATGGTTCGGCTGTCTGCAAAGTTTTCCAGACTGTTATTCCAAAGAGAAAAACCAGCTGTACAGAAGGCGGAAACACTGTGAAAAATGCTATACCAAATTGCATTAAATACGGTAAAATCTTGGCCTCGGAAATAATTGTATAGCACGACGGCCCCTATGCTTTCGGCAAGCGTCGTGAAAGCGACCGCAGACCACAAGAAATCGGACATTTTTAGTGTATTAGGCAAAGAAACTTCGGTGGACAGAGCTTCTTGTTGGTGAGGGCGTAAATGGTGGCGTTGCGAAAGCGATAAAAAGATAAAAGAAGCAAACGTCATATAACCTACCCCACCGATTTGAATGAGTAATAACACCACTAATTTGCCCAAAAACGTGTAGGAATCAGCAAAATTTACTGTGTTTAATCCCGAAGTGGAAACGGCGGCTGCCGATGTAAACAGATTGTCTAAAATAGACACGTGCGTTGTTGTCATAAATGGCAGACAAAGCACGATCGTTCCCAGTAACGTATACGCTAACACCGTCTGAGCGATATTTTGGTGAGGGGTAAGCCTCAACAGAAAAAGAGAATATTTTTTGAACGAAAGTTTAATGACTTCGTCCGTTTTATCACAAAAATTACGCCAGTTTATTTTCATACGGTTATATTATATCAATTTGGAAAGAGAGCAAACACCCTTTTGAATGGGAGCAATAAAAAAGCCACACTTGCGTGTGGCTTTTAAATGGCTCGCCCTGAAGGACTCGGCCACAAGTCTGCTCGTTGACCCTCGCAGCTCGCGGCCCCGGCTCGCGGTATTCGCCTTGCCGCTCACGGACGTTTGCGGGCAAACTCATACAACGCTGCGCCTTTCTCGTCCTTACGCAAGCAAAGCAGTTTGCTTGCTCAGAGCAACAAAAAAGCCACACTTGCGTGTGGCTTTTAAATGGCTCGCCCTGAAGGACTCGAACCTTCAACCTACCGGTTAACAGCCGGTCGCTCCACCATTGAGCTAAGGGCGAATAAAAAGATATTTTCTTACTACACATCTATTTTAGTAAATATCTTTTGGTTTGTAAATAGTTTTTAAAAATACCGCCTGGGTCGGCTACCTCCGGGCCGATGTCCGTGTGGAGCTATTTGAGGGGCCTGTGGCCGAGGGGCACGGGCATAATGTGGAGTTGGCCGTGGCTTAGGAGCACGGGCATAATGTGGAATCGGCCTGGGATGATGAGTTTCCACAATCGGAAATACGTACGAAGTCTGTAGATGCCCACCTTCCGGAGTAACCGTGGCTACACAGCCACTTAATAATAGAACTCCGCCACACATAAAAAGTAATTTTTTCATAATTTTACCTCCTGTCTTATATAAAACACCCTAAACAAAACTTTTATTGCAAAAATTATGTTCCCGACTTCGCAAAAAGATATAAAATAATAGGCAGAAGGGGGAAATAAAACTATGGCAGATTATAAAGATTACTATAAAATTTTAGGAGTGAGTAAAAACGCGTCCGATGCTGAAATTAAAAAAGCATTTAAGACGATGGCGCGTAAGTATCATCCGGATATGCATCCGGAAAAGGAGAAAGCCACTTGGACGGAAAAATTTAAGGATTTGAATGAAGCTTATACCGTTTTATCGGATAAACAAAAACGTACTATTTACGATCAAGTTGGCCAAGCCGATTATCAAAATTATGCACGTGGCGGGGGGACATCTCGTGGTCGCGGAGCTTCTTCTAATGCAAACCCATACCAACAGTATCAACAATACACCTATAATGGCGGTAACGGGTTTAGCGGTTTTGGTGGAGGGGGTAATACCCAATTTTCCGGTGGGTTTAGCGGAGGAGATTTTAGTGACTTTTTCCAAAGTATTTTTGGCGGTCTGGGAGGCATGCAAGGATTTGGTCAAAATTTTGGCCGAAGTGCCGCTTCCGGACAAGCGGCTGGAGATGTGGAAGCAGAACTAACGCTCAATTTGGAAGATGCTCACCGGGGTGGAAATATGCAATTGACTATTCCCAACGGCCGTACTGTAACCGTCAAATTGCCGGCTGGCGTGAGTGAAGGAAAGAAAATTAAACTAAAAGGGATGGGGAATCCTACCCAACGTGGAACAGGTGACTTATATCTGATTATTAAAATCCGCCCACACGCCATGTTTCGTTTAGAGGGAGAAGATTTATATGTTCCCGTAACCGTCATGCCCTGGACTGCTGCCTTGGGTGGTACAATTTTTGTGCCAACGCTGGATGGTCCTGTACAGGTAAAAGTGCCGGCTGGTACACACAGTGGGAAAAAATTGAAATTAAGTGGAAAGGGACTTAGCTCGAAGGGGAATTTGTATGTTACATTGACGATTGATGTCCCGCGCACCCTGACTAGAGAACAAAAAGAATTATTTAGTCGGCTAGCGGCACTAGATTAAAAAAAGGCTTGTCCAAAGGCATAGAAGTTGATAGGATAGAAAAAACAACGAGGGGGAGTTATGGCAGTAATCACTACAAAATTAGAAGATAACTTAGTAACCATAGGCGATACCGCCGGTCGTCAATCCGTCCGCACGGCGTATAATGAACCGCGTGAATCGATGAATCCAGGTGAATTACTAGCGGCTTCGCTAGGTGCGTGTATGATGACGATGGTTGGTTTTTTGGCGTCACGGCGCGGAGAAAATGTGGTGGGAACGACGGTGGATGTGGAGCCATCTTTCGACGATAAACATTCTCGAATTACGGCATTTACAGTGACCTTTCACTTCCCGGATACGCTGACACAAACACAAAAAGACTTTTATGCCAAGGCCGCTCAAGGTTGCCCGGTGCATAACAGCTTGCGGGAAGATATTACTTATAAGGTTATCGTTAAGTAGGAAAAGGAACTATATCACAGAAAATCCCCCCACTGAGTGGAGGGATTTTTTTGTAAAACTTATTTGCTTTGGGTAGCTGCGGCACCGCCGGTTAAGTCTTTAATGGCGGCAACGGCTCCGAGTACGTTGCTGGCTTCGTAAGGCATATAGATAATTTTATTGTCTTTGCCTTCCGTCATGGCTTGCAATGCTTCAATATATTTCAGCGAAATCATATAGCTGGCCGGGTTAGAAGATTGTGCCACCGTGTTGGCTACGATTTTAACGGATTCAGCTTCCGCCTGCGCCACTTTAATTTTGGCTTCGGCTTGTCCTTCCGCTTCCAAGATAGCGGCTTGTTTCAACCCTTCGGCTTTTTTAATTTCCGATTCTCGAACAGCTTCGGCTTTTAAGATCTGGGCTGTTTTCGTACCTTCGGCTTCCGTTACCATAGCGCGGCGGTCGCGTTCGGCTTTCATCTGTTTTTCCATCGCTTCGCGAATGGCAGAAGGCGGAATAATATCTTGTAATTCTACACGATTTACTTTTACGCCCCATTTATTAGAAGCATCATCCAAAATCACTTGCAGTTTGCTGTTGATGATTTCACGAGAGGTAAGCGTTTGATCGAGGTCCATTTCACCGATGATGTTTCTTAACGTGGTTTGCGTTAATTTTTCAATAGCGGTCGGCAACGATTCCACTTTGTAGGCGGCTTTAATCGGGTCGGTAATTTGGAAGTAGAGCAGCGCGTTGATTTCAATACCTACGTTATCCTTGGTGATTACGCTTTGGCGCGGGAAATCGTACACTGTTTCGCGCATATCAATCGTATCGCGCATTTCCATATATGGTACGGAGCGCGTGCGGCCGGCAGCATCTACATATTCCCGGCTGTTGCGCCATTCCATGTGGTGCGGTCTGTCCATGATGGGAATAATCCAGTTGATACCCGGATTGAGTACCGCCAAATACTTCCCGAAGCGTTCAATAATGACCACTTGTGCTTGTTTGACTATGACGATACCTTTGGCGATAATCACAATCACAAACAAGATGATTCCGACTAAGAAAATAATTCCCAATGCTCCTAATGCTCCTGCTTCTTCCATGATATTCCTCCTAATTTATGTACTGCTAAATTATTTTGGACGGACAGTCAGTGTTACACCGTCTAATTTTTCCACCACGCAAACAGTTCCGGCTGGTAACGGTTCTTTGGCGGTTGCTTTCCAGCTTTCTCCAGCTACTTTTACGCGTCCGGTCCCCATTGAGGGAGATAAATCTGTTTCCACAATAGCTTCACTCCCAATGACGTCTTCCGCCGGGGTTTTAATATGTTTGGACTTTTTATAAAAATATTTCAGTGCGAATGGACGGATTCCCAACCAACAGACAGAAGATAACAACGTAAAAGCAATCACTTGGATCCAAATTCCCATTCCAAACCAGGAAGCGGCTGCTGCTGCCAAAGCCCCAATCCCTAAACAAGTCAGGGAAAATTCCATGGTGAACATCTCCCCAACAAAACAACATACTGCAATAATCAAATATACGTAATAATACATTTTTTCTCCTAGTTACTTTGTAATTACTTCCAAATAGTTTCGAACATATTCCAAACGTCGTTTATCGTGCATTTTATTTAACAGATAAATCATATTGGCTAGTAGACGCCGTATTACTTGCCGGGAAGTTAAAGGAGATAAAAATTCCGGTTCCCATGCTAATTCCCGCTCTTCAATGTAGTGCTGACAATCGGATTCTGTCAAAAGTTTTCCTTCATCTAAAGGATCGATAAACAGGGACTCTTTGGAAGAAGGATTTTTTAAATGAATTAAAATTCGTCCAGCCAAGTCCACCAGGTTTGTGTCCAAACCATACCGCTGTCCGATTGACGTATACAAACAGGCCACACACAAGCTAGAGCCGCTTTTTTTACGCAGTAACCGGGCAAAGGATAAGTCCTTTATATCTCGGCTGGAAGGTGTTGTTTGAATGTTAAGTACATGAAAGAAATAATTACTTAATCGCTGTACAATTTCGGTATAATTTGTTGCATTTAATAAGGGAACACGTAACTGTTGCGCCCACTGGTCCAAGCAATGCGTAATATCATTACGCACGGTAGCCGTTTCAATAAATTTAGAAACAATGGCTAATCCTTCTTCTAAGTCCGGGTTTATTTTAGTAGCAAAATGGGCAAAGGCATCTGTTAAGTCATCCCAACAAATTTCCTCCAGTGTGTGTACTACCGGTAAGGGGGTATTTCCAGAAAACTCCGTTTCTAATACTTGATGAACTTGATGAGGATTCGCTTTTAATGCAGCGGCAATTTCGCGCTTGATGACGGGACCGTAAGCATCTGCTTCGGTCTTGAGTAACTTAAATAAAGCCTTTAGGCGGACGTCATCGTATGTTTGCATATTGATAGAATAGCAAATTAATGTCATTTTTTCCACAAAAATTATGGGGAAAAAAAGCGCTAAAAAAACGTAAAAAAACCGGGGTGTAAAAACCCCGGTTTAAAGCAAGCAGAAAAAGTTATTGGAGATCTTTTTCGTTCGCCGTAATAGAGAGTACTACGCGGCGGTTTTTAGCACGGCCTTCCTCGGTGGCATTGCTGGCGACCGGGTTGGCAGAACCATAACCGACATAATTAATACTCAAGGTCTTTAGTCCGCTGCCGAGCAAGAAATCGTAAACAGCTTTAGCACGGGCAGTAGAGAGTTTTTGGTTGATAGCATCCGAACCGGTGGAATCCGTATAACCTTGCACCACGATGCGGTTTTTCGGATATTTTTTAAGTACGCGGTTCAAATCCGTCAAGGTTTGAAGGGAATCAGCAGAGAGTTCCGAGCTGCCTACTGAGAACAAAATATCATTCTTCAAGAAAACTTGAATTCCGTTATCTGATTTGACTACATCCGCAATAGCGGCAAGTTCTTTGGCTTGTTTGTCGTAGTAGTTACCCAACAAACCACCGGCAGTTGCACCGGTCAAAGCACCGATAATGGCCCCTGTACCGCTTTTTCCGCCCGTATTGTGGGAAATAATAGCCCCGGCTGCAGCACCTACTGCAGCACCGCCGGCCGCACCCCAAGCAGTCCGTTTACCAGGAGTCGTACAGGCGGAAAGTAAAAATGCACAAGCTGTGCACAGTAACAACGCTTTTTTCATGTGTGTTGGTTCTCCTCATATAGTGAATCAATTTGTTATATTCTACTTTTTTTTCGGGAAATACGGAAAGTATTTTTTGAAATAAAAAAGGACCTCCCTTTTGGGAGGCCCTTTTAAACCTTTCAAAACAATGAAAAGTTATTTGTTTTTAACTTCCAATTCTACGCGGCGGTTAGCAGCGCGGCCTTCACGGGTTTTGTTGGTAGCAACCGGGTTTTGGGCACCATAACCGATAAAGGATACGTTTTCAGCGGCTACACCGTTGTTGACGAGTTCCATGGCAACGGCTTTCGCGCGGCGTTGGGAGAGGTCAACGTTGTAGTCCGGGTTTCCTAAAGAATCGGTATAACCGGCTACACGGACGGTGTTGTTCGGATATTTTTTAAGAACTTCAGCGGTCTTTTTGATTTGATTTAAAGAATCAGTTTCAATTTTGTCGCTGTTATAAGCGAAGTTAATCGGTTCTTTAAAAGAAAGAACAGTTGTATCCGCTTTCTTAGTTACATTGGCCACTTGGCTTAAAGCGGCATCATCGGCCACTTTAGGAGCTGGGGCCGGGGCCGGAGCTGGTGGTGGCGGAGGTGGCGGCAACGGTTTTTCCGCTTTTTTGAAGCAGCCTTCTTTTTGGCATTTCGGACATTTGCAGCCTGCTTTATGATGATGTTTGCATTGGCAGGCAGCCTTTACGCACGTATTAGAGCGGTTAGGCGTAGTGGTGCATTTGGTGCAGTGGCAGGCGCCTAAAAACAAAGCAGCTGCCAAAACAGTCATTACTTTTTTCATTGGTTTCTCCTTTGTTAAAGTAAACAGCTTAACAAACATATTCTACAATATATGGCAAGAGGGTTGGCCTTTTTTTTTCATTAATTCACGGTATAGCCGGTAAATTGGCTTTTTTAGAACAGGATGAACATAATCCGGCAAAATATAAGAAAGTGGCTTTAAAACAAATTCTCGTTCCTGTAAACGCGGATGCGGGATGATTAAAAAATAATCCGCCTCATCTTCAAAAATTTCTTGGTCGTCGTAAAATAAAATATCTAAATCAATCACACGCGGCCCATTTTTAAAAGTGGGGGTACGGCCGAGTTCCTTTTCTAATTCTTTTAATTTTTTGAGTAAGGGCATGGGTGCGTAGGGCGTGCTGAATATGGCCACCGTATTTATAAAATCATTTTGATTTTCAAACCCCTCCGGCTTTGACACAATGTAGGGAGCGACTTGCTTGACGGTGCCGATTGCAGATAATGCGGCCAAAGCGCGATCGATATTTTCTTTTGCAGGTGGAATATTGCTTCCGAGTGCAAGAATAACTTGTGCCATTTATTTTTCTCCTGTGTATGTGATCCAACGGTCGGGTTCTTCGGCGAGGCGTACTTGATTTAGATGCGGCAATTTTTGATTGATTTGTTCAAAGAGCCAAATGCAAATTGCTTCAGTGGTCGGTTGCGGAAATAAGGTGCTCAAATTTTGATTTTCCAAGGGTCGGACGATTTGGGCTAGTGCTTTTTGAACTTCACGAAAATCCAACAGATATCCCTCGTAATTAAGAGGACCGTAAAAAGTAACCTCATAGGTGAACGTATGCGTATGTAACGTTTCAGCCAAAGTCCCTCCGTGGCTGTGTGAAGCCGTAAACGAGCCACATTGAGTAAGGTAGACATGGGTCATTTTGTTCGCTCCAGTTCTTGATAAAAGTTGAGTAGTTGGCGTGTGGCGGCAACGTCATGTACGCGCAACATATCTGCCCCTTGCTCTAAAGCTACCCAATTGGCTGCCAAGGTTTGAGGCAAACGATCTTGCGCTGTATCGTTGGGGACACTTAAAAAACTTTTGCGTGACAAGGCGGCTAGTAGCGGTACACCAAGCACTTTTAATTTGTGCAGATTTTTCAAAAGCACGTAATTTTGCGCACGTGTTTTTGCAAAGCCAAATCCGGGGTCCACGATAAGTTGTTCTTTTTTAAGCCCGGCGGAAAGTGCCTGGGAGATTTTTTCTGCGAGAAAATCTTTTACCTCAAGGACAAGGTCAGCGTAATCTGTTTGAGTTTGCATATTTTTAGGTGTTCCGCGCGTATGCATTAAAACGAGTTTTGCATTAAATTTTTTGATGAGCTGAAATAGCTCGGCGTTTGGCTGGCCGCTTACATCATTGATAATTTGTACGCCGTTTTCAAGGCCTTCCTCAGCGACGGTAATTTTAGTGGTATCTAAAGAGAGCGGTAGGTGAGGCCAACGCTGGTGCAATGCCTTAATCAAAGGAATAACGCGCGTACGTTCGGTGGCTTCGTCCACCGGTAACGAACCCGGCCGAGTAGACTCGCCGCCAATGTCCAGCAGATCTGCTCCTTCTTTTATAAACGTTTCGGCCCGCGTTAATAACCCGGCGATGGTGTTTTGCGGATTACCATCGTAGAAAGAATCGGGCGTTGCGTTGACAATGGCCATGACTTGGAGCATATTCTTATTCTAGCAATCCGGTTCCCCCGGATGCAAATTTTTATGCGCTTTAAAAGCGGTGGAAGATTTAGAAAAAAATAAATCATAAAAGCCTTGACAGTTTTTTTTTTTTGGTACGTTTTGATTTGTAGGAAGTTTATGTGGAGGGGATTATCCGATGAAAATAAATCAAAATTTGAGCCGTTTAGAAGGAAAACAACCGGCTTCGTCATCCCGCAGTGTATGCTGCCCGCAGGGCCGGGATATAAGCCGGGTGATAGAAAACAACATTATACCCCGCATACAGACCTTGCGGGGTGACGTAGGTGGTGGAATGGATACAAATTCGGTGTGCGGGATGACGAACGCCGCAAACGGATTGGAAGGGAAGAAAAATAACATAAAAAGTCATGCTGAACGAGCCGGGGGTGCGCCTCGCACTTCAGCATCTTCCACGCAAGCTGTTTTGGCGTGGCAACCACAACGACAAGCGTTGAAGACCCTGAAACAAGTTCAGGGTGACTTTATGCTAAAAACAACGCGCGGATTCACCCTTATTGAACTTTTAGTCGTTGTCCTCATTATTGGTATTTTAGCCGCAGTAGCGTTGCCGCAGTATCAACTGGCTATTGTGAAAAGCCGGATAGCCAGTATTACTCCGCT
>CAMZDW010000021.1 GCA_947305555.1 uncultured Elusimicrobium sp. | reverse complement strand
ACAGATACCCGTCGAATCTATTACACCCCCGAAATACGGAAATTGTCAAAGACCTACATCCAAAATGGTATTATATTGTATCATTTTCTTATAACAATTTTTACACGCAAAGGCAACCTTTCTATGTATGTAACCACAAAACCTACTATTTATTTAATTGACGGGCTGAACCTCGTGCGCAGCTTTTTGTACGAATTTGCACGCAGCGAAGAAGAAGTGACCGCCGACTTCTTAGATTTTTTGGCCGACATTTCCCAAGAAGAACAATATGCTATGCATACTTATGAAGTTATTTTTGACGGTTCCTTCCGCCCGATAGGGCCCCTGTACCGGGGAGGCGTACATATTTCCTTTACGGAAGGGGATACGGCCGACCAAATTATTTATGAACGTGCGGATTATTTAACACAAACCAACCAACGCGTTATCGCAGTAACCGATGACCGTGCCCTGCAGGAAGATTTAAAAAAGCTAGGGGTTAAAACTCAATTTTGCAAAAAATTTTATAACGGGTTGAAACGCACCGAAAAGTAGTGTCCTTTCCTCCCTTGCAAAAAATGTGCATAATATGTAAATTTTTGTTAAAATAAATATAGAGGGCTGGTGGCGGAATGGCAGACGCGACAGACTTAAAATCTGTTGACCGCAAGGTCGTGGGGGTTCAAGTCCCCCCCTGCCCACTCTTTTAACCCTGCCATTTAATTTATCCCACCAGTAACGAGTATATGATTCAAGATATTCAACGCACTTTAGCTAAAAGCTTTGGTTGGGTTTCCACGGTACTTCCTTTAGGGCTTCGTTTTTTTGGGATTGGCGTAGTTATTTGCGTCATTTGTTTATGGTTTGGTTGGAAAACCGCTGGAGTATTCTTCTTGGTGGTAGCCGTTTTCTGCGCTTATTTCTTCCGAGACCCGAACCGAAATACTACTTTTGCAGACGATGAAATTGCCTGCCCGGCCGACGGGACCGTACTTTCCATCAAAACAGAAGATGATCCCAATTCCATTGTCGTTCGTATTTTTCTCTCCATCTTTGATGTGCACGTACAACGTTCTACCGTAAACGGAAAAATCGGTGAGATTTTTTACAATAAAGGCACCTTTTTATTTGCGGATCATCCGGATGCAAATAAAAACGAACGCAATTTGATTCAGATTTTCAAAAACGGTGACCCGGCTTACTTTGCCCATGTGGAACAAATTACCGGAGCCATTGCACGGCGTATTGAATCGTGGAGGCACCCGGGAATGGAAGTAAAAATCGGGGAACGTATTGGACTGGTACGTTTTGGCTCGCAAGTGGCGGTTTATTTGCCTAAAGAAAAAGTACGCGTGCTAGTGAAAGAAGGTCAAAAAGTACAGGGCGGACTGACAGTCCTGGCTCTTTGGAAATAAGAGGATAATATGGCCGAAGAAAATATAGAAAAAAAAGTAGTTGCTAAGTTAAAACACACCGGTGCCGTTACGGTACCTTCGCTTTTCACATTAGGGAATTTAGCCTGCGGTTTCTTTTCGATTTTGGCTTCCGCCAAGGGTAATTTTGCACAAGCCGGATGGCTGATTTTATTTGCCATGGTTTTTGATATGTTTGACGGACGCATGGCTCGGCTTTTGGGTACAGAAAGCGAATTTGGCGTAGAAATGGATTCTTTGGCCGATGCAGTATCTTTCTGTACGGCCCCGGCGATGCTGATGTATTTCTTTGTACTTAATACGCAACCCGTTTGGGGGGCTCCCATTGCGTGTGTATATGCCTGTTTCGGGGTTTTACGTTTAGCAAAATTTAACGCCATGGCTTTGGCCGGAGAAGGCTCCAAAAAGTATTTTTCCGGTTTGCCCACCCCGGCTGCAGCGGCTATCTTGGCGTCATTTGCCATTTCGTACAGTATTATGGAAGGGAACATGGGCGGGCATAATATCCGTTTATTAACGATCTATCTGCCGCACTTATATAATTTTGTGTGGTTTGCCATGTTAGTTTTGTCACTTTTAATGGTGTCTAACATTCCGTATGCAGCCTTTAAAAACAAACGCGAAAAACGCATGGGCGTTTGGACATTACTATTGATTGTATTTTTGGTGGTTATGCTCATCCGTTTTCCGCAAGATATAATTTTTATTGTGTTTAGCCTTTATGTTTTATTTGGGCTGTTAGCGGTATTGTTTCGTGCATTTGGCAAAATTAAAGTAGAAAAATAAATTTAACACTATACAAAAAATCTCCGGAATTTTAGTTCCGGAGATTTTTTTATTGCGGTAGTTTATTTAAACTATACTCTATAGAGTGATTGCATAAATACATCTTGGTTTTTTTGCATCGTAATACTGCAATTCCTGCCAATGGAAATGAAACGGATCGAGAGCATTTCAATTTCTTCGCTTTAATTCGTGTTTTCTTCCTTCGAAAAAACTTTTTGTAAAATTACACTCTACTGGCAGAGATATTCCAACCCGTCTAAAAACAAGTCTCGGGCCCTCTTTCCTTTCCCGAAATTAACAGATTTATTGCATAAAATTTTCATTTCATCATCCAATGTTTCAAAAAACTCATAATGGAAATGGCCGTTGACCTGCTCATGAGCAACATAGCGCAGCATAGCGTTATTCGGTAATGACAGAAAAGGCATGCCCGTAGTATCGAAGAAATTGAGCCCTCTCATTCCACATGTCACAAGCTGGGAAATCAAGTCTCTTCCGACAAGGTCTTTTAACTGAGTCCCCACCACATCTATAGTAGTCTCGAGTTCAGGCATCCACTGCCCCTTTCTATACACAGCCCTTAAGAACCCGTCATAATTGGAACGCATCACACCAATCTTTCCGATTCGTTGAAGATTGGGGAAATTCTTCTTCTTGGCTAATTCTTGCCAAAACTCCTGTGTAAGCTCCCCGCCGCCATTGTTATATTTTTGCTTGAGCGTTTGTATGATATTCTTTTCTTGCTGTGTCAATTTTTTAAGAGCCTCTTGGGTTGCTTCATCTCCTTTGTTGAATATATCCTCAAAGTTGCGGGCATGCTTGTTCTTGTTGGGTGTATTTCTGCGGAAATTGTTACAACTTTGCCGTAGCGCCGTTTGAAATGCTTGGGCAGTGTCAACAGATGTTGCGCCCGCCGCCGATGACAACATGACCATATTCTCTCGTAATGCTTCGGATTCCAAAACGACCTCTATGGTCATAACCTCCCCTAACGCATTGGTCAGTTGCTTTGTAATAATCAATTCACCATTATTGTTTAGGCCCTCTCTTATTACACTTGCCGTTGCTCCCGCAAATAATTCCTCCACTTCGCCGTCTTCCGTTTCCAAATTATGCCGCAGTAAATTATTAAAGGCTCGCTGCGCCATCGGGCTAAGCGACTGCTTAAAAGCAATACCAACTACAATAATCGCCCCAACCACTAACGCCGCCTCTGTAAGAACCGCCCCCTCTAAAGCAGTTGCCAGTTCCGTGCCGGGTAATGCCGCTACGACAACCATACCTGCTTCAAATCCCGACCCGGATGATGTAATTGATTCAGTAGCTTGACGAAGTTTTTCGGCCGGAGAATCGTATAATCTACTTGTTAGGTAAAGTAGTACTTGATAGACGGCTAAATCTTCTCGATTTTCCTTTGATAAATTTTTATTTACTCTGGCAAACACGGCAAGCAATTGTTTTTTATCAGCATCCGAAAGAGAAAATTTACCACTTTCCACCCCAACAATAGCTTGGGCAGCTGCCCACTTTACACGAAGCGGATAGTTCCCTCGGATAAATTTAAAAATCCGTTCTTTCTCGCCGGCTGCGATCGATTTTGCGTACAATACAAAGCTGAAATTTAATAAATAAGCAGATACATAATTCGAATCGCTTGGATTAGCGCTCCCTTTTACCAGTTCTTCTATATACGCCGTTAAATCGGCTCCCTGCTCATAAGCTTCTAGCAATTTTTCTAATAAGGCTCTCAACTGCGCATTGGATTTTTTACCCTGGCTTTCTTGTAATGCACGGGGCCAACCCGGCAATAGTGGGGCCGTTGGGATGACACGTGAACCGCCAGATTCATCCGAATATCCTCCAGGTTGTCTTCCTTTTATGAACAAACTTAACTGTTCATACAACCTCTGCTGCCAACGAATCGTCCATTTCTGGGCAGTTTGTTGTTCCGGTGACAACTCGGCGATCAATTTTTCAAATTCGGCTTTTCCCTCTAAAGCCAACCGCATCATTTCCTCGTTAAATGCATTGCGATTTCCTTGAAAATACAGAAGTGCAAACCGAAAACAGGAAGGGTTATGTCTCCTATTCCTTATCCGCTCTTGTAGCGACAAATCATTACAAAAATAGCGTTCCCCACTGACATCTTGCGGCATTACTTGAGTTAGAGTACCGTTCAAATAATTAATATAGTCCACAATGGTATAACTGCGTTTCCAAGATTGGATTTTTTGAGTTAATTTTTCATCTTGTTCATTAGACAGCAGGCAGGAATGACGTATTTCTTGACGCTGTCCTTCCAGCCACGTCACAGCACTTTCCACGCAAGACCACGTAACGCTATTGTTATCAATACGCTTGGTCATCTCTTCAAAGGTACACTCGTTTTTCTGAGCTAATTGTTCATTTACAGACTTTTCAATACGGGAAGATAGATTCCCCGCCTTTAGGGATTCTGCCCACAACGGGGCCGGAAAAGTTAACAATACACTTAATATTAAGCTTAAAAGTATTCGCATAAACACCTCTGTACTTCCTATTATACTGAGATTTTACAGCAAAACAAGGGAAAACCGGCCTACATTGGCTCTGGGCCTTTACACCCAAAATTCATCACTACTACCAATTTTTGTGACGCCAAAAAATCATCACAAGCCATACCAAAATTAAACAAACCCCCATCAGCATCCAAAAAGCATCCGGGTGGTTGGCTAAAGGTAGAGCTACGTTCATACCATATGCACTAACAACTAAGGTAGGAACCATCATCCAAATGGTGATGACGTTTAGCTTTTTGATAAGTAAGTTCAAATTGTTACTGACAATGGAAGCTCGCGCGCCGAGCAGTTGTGCCAAAATGTTGGAGTAAATATCCGCTTGCGTTTTACATTGCATATTTTCCACGATCATATCATCCAACATTTCTTCGTCTTTTTCATCAAAACCAATGCGAGCTGACAAATTGCGCATTTTTTCAAACACAAAACCGTTGGAGGTAATCGCTTCGGCGTAGTACACCAAACTTTTTTCTAAACTAAATAAATTGAGCAGATAAGTATTATCCATAGCTTCCGTCATTTTATCTTCGATTTCTTCGGAAATCATATGGATAATACGCAAGTGTTCCACATAATGCGAAATGGAATTGTAAACTAACTTTAAGAAGATTTCTTTAACGGAAGTGACCGCCTGAAAACGTTTCCCTACAAACAGCGGAATATCTTCCGCCAAAACGATTACTAATTTATCTTCAAATAAAAACATACCCACTGAAGCTACCTTAAATTCCAGCTGGTCCTTGCCGGAATAATTTTTGGGCCGTTTATAAATCATGACAATATGTTCGGGTTCAAATTCAAGCCGCGGTAATTCATCGGGGTCCAAAGCGGAAGTAAGCGTATGTTCGTCGATTTGATAGCTATCCACGAGTAAGCGTTGTTCTTCTACCGTAGGATTAGTATATACATACACCTGCGCAGTTTCGTTTTCCGTTTCCACTAATTTTTTGTTCAAAATAGTATATTTCTTCAGCATAGGAGTCCCTTCAACTGCTCAAAATGTACTTTCTTTTATGATACCACCTCTAAAACCGGATGTAAAGCTTTTTTCTATTCATTACGATCTTTTGCTCGAGCCAATTCTTCTTTTAGGTGTAATTTTGTTTCGGCGACTACATCTCCGCGCAAAAGCCACAAAGCCAGTAAATTAGGAATACACATTACCGCGATAGCTGTATCGGCCAGCTCCCAAACCAGTTTAGGGCTCAGGAAACCACCCAAACACATCACGAATAGCCAAGCCATATACACCGGCTTTTCTACCGGCTTTTTCAAACAAAATTGTACCGATTTGGCAGTATAAAAACTCCATCCGACAAGTGTGCTAAATGCAAACAGGGAAAGAGAGCCCAGCAGAAGCAATGCCCCAGCCGGCACAGAGCTAAACGCCTGTTGAGCCAAGTCTGCCCCAAATAATTGGCCCCCTTGCCAATCGCCGGCAATCACAACCGCAACACCCGAAAGCAAACAAATCACTAACGTATCCCAAAATACCGTGGTGGCTGATACCAACCCCTGGCGCACGGAATTAGGAGTTTGGGCAGCTGCAGCCGCGATCGCGCCACTTCCGCTACCAGCTTCGTTAGAAAGCACCCCGCGTGATACCCCGTACCGTATTGCTTCTTTTAAAGTAATTCCTATCGCTCCCCCTACAAGGGCCGTACCACTAAATGCACTTTTGAAAATGCAGGCAATTGCCCAAGGAAGTTGTGAAATATGCGTTACAATGATTGTGATACACAAACCCATATAAATAATAGCCATGAAGGGTACCAAAAACTTGCAAACAGCCGCTATTTTTTTCACACCACCCAAAATGACGGTCGCCGTTAATAACACCAGTAGTCCTGTTGTCCAACCGGCCGGTACATGCAACACAGAACCATAAATCGCCGCTAAAGAATTGGTCTGGATAAGTGCATCTGCAAAGCCCATTAATGCCGTAGCAGCCGCAAATGTAAACGCCCACTTGGGCATACGAAGGCCATTTTTCAGCACATACATAGGACCGCCGACATATTCTCCAGCTTCATTTTTTTCACGATATTTCACAGCAAGGACTGATTCTGCATATTTGGTGGCCATCGCAAAAAAAGCACAAAGCATCATCCAAAATAGCGCCCCCGGGCCACCAGTAGATACGGCTGCGGCCACCCCCACAATGTTACCCGTTCCAACCATGGCGGCCAGTGCTAGTACCAACGCACCAAAACTGCTGATTACCCCCGCGGAACGGCTCTTTTTTAGCGATAGACGAATCGCATCTACTAAATGACATTGGATAAATTTGAGCTTAAGGGTGAAATAAATACTAAACCCTAAAATAAGAGCTAACATCGGGACGCCCCATAAAAAGGCGTTAAAACTTACAATTCCAGCTGTAATTTGTTGCAATAATAATTCCATAATTTCCTATTAGCACACAACAAGACCCCACAACGGGACCCGTGCGGTGGGTATTAATAATGTGTTTTCTCCAAATCTTCCTGAAGAGGTTCTATAGATTGTAAACGGCTCCAAAACTCATCAATTGTTTGGATACGTTCTTTGGGATCTTCTTTTAAGGCATCTTCCAATAATTGGTCTACTTCCGTTGGAATAAACGGAACTAATTTAGAAGGAGGTACAATTTTTTTATTTGCGATATCAAAGCCTTTTACCGTCCACGGAACTTGACCCACTAGGGCTTCATACAAACAGAGTGCTAATGAATAAATATCCGACTGTTTTCGCATAAACCCTTTTTGTTGTTCCGGAGCCATATAAGCAGGGGTCCCGGCAACGGTGCGAGCTCCGGTATCGTTATCGGCTAATTTTTTAGCTACTCCAAAATCCATAACTTTGGCTTTATCATCTCCGTAAATCATAATATTGCCCGGTTTCAAGTCGCAATGAATAATATCCTGTTCATGCGCATAATGGAGTCCGCGGCAAACATATTCAAAAATTTGTTTCGCTTTGGAAAAAGGCAACCGGCCATCAATATCAAGCCGGGTTTCCAACGTTTGCCCATCTACGTATTCAAATACCAAGTAAAGTGCACTTTCTGATTCTATCACTGTGTAAATTTCCACAATACAGGGATGACGCAACAGCGCTACCATGCGCGCTTCCGCCAAAAATTGTTCCCGCACATAAGCACTCCGTACCAATTCCGGGCGTACACGCTTAATAGCGACTTTGCGTTTGAGCACTTTATCGTACGCTTCGTATACCTTTCCCATGCCGCCTTCCCCAATCTGGCGGATAAAGTCATACTGTTCTTTTACCTCTACTTCCCGGCGAGAAAAAGCATTTTTGGGACGCCGAAACACATCTTCATAGCGCCAATACACATAAAGTAAAATTGCAGCTAACACAGCCAAGAAATACAAAATAATCCAGGTAGAAGTTTTCTTGGATGCAGGGCGAACCGGTTTCTCTTCTTTGGGTTTTGGGATGAACATTTTTTCCCGGAGTTCTTCTTGGACCTCTTTTCCTAATTTTGAATCGGGATTTAATTTTAGTGCCGTTTCCAAATCAATTTGGCAACGTTCATACTGTCCCTGCTGCAAATAAGCCTTTGCCCTTAAAATATAGGCCCGAGAATCTTGAGGGGCTAGCGCAATCGCCTGTCCCGCCGAGTAAATTACATCATCATATTTACCCAACCCATCGTAAGCAATCGCTAAAAGAAGAGGAAACCTATTATCTAAAAAATTTTTTGAAGTGAGCTCATTAATCCGTTTTACAACCGGTTCGAATTCCTTGTTTTTTAGCTTCTTATTTAGAGCAGCCACTTCTTCATTACGTACTTTTTGGTTAAAAATTTTTGTATCTGAAGGTGTATTAGCTTGCGTAGAAAAATTCCCTCCTATCAATAAGGGGGCAGGCTCTGTTTGGCCAGCAGCCTGAGCTACTGCCGTTACGAGCATAAAAAACATTAAATAGACAATACACCGTTTTAGCATATACATATTCTAGCACAAAGAAACTAGAAAGGGAAAATTTTTTCCTACCACCCTAATAATTCATATAATAAAGATATGCGTAAACAAGCCATCGGTATTTTTGATTCTGGGCTAGGCGGACTAACGATTTTGAAAGCGTTACGTCGCCGTTTGCCGCACGAAGATTTTATTTATTTTGGAGATACGGCCAACGTACCCTATGGCTCTAAGTCCAAACAAACGGTTACGCGTTTTTCCTTAGCAATTGCTCACTTTTTAGAAGAACAACAAGTAAAACTAATTGTGGTGGCCTGCAACACCGCTTCTGCACTAGCCTTAGATGCTTTACGCAAACAATGCCGCGTACCTGTATTGGGAGTTATTGAGCCAGGAGCACAAGCTGCCAGTCAATCCACCCAAAACGGATGCATCGCCGTTTTAGGAACAGAGGCCACGGTTCGCAGCCAAGCCTATGCAAAGGCCATTTCAAAAAAAATGCCCCATGCAAAAATCATTCAACAGGCTTGTCCTTTGTTTGTACCGTTAGTGGAAGAAAATTGGGCGAAAACGCCAGCTGCCAACTTAATTGCACAAACGTATCTTGCCCCTATCAAACGCAATCAAGCCGACACCGTGATTTTAGGTTGCACCCATTATCCCATTTTAAAACCGATGTTAGCCACCATCCTAGGGAAAAATATTCGTTTGGTAGATCCTGCTCAGACCACCGCCCAAGCGGTAGAAAAATTTTTAGGGAAAAATTCTTCCGCCAAATCAAAAGGGAAATTAACCGTATATGCCAGTGATGATCCCACCCGTTTTAAACGTTTGGCAAGCCGATTACTGGGGCAACCTCTTTCTACGGTACATCTCAAAAAATTAAACGTATGAAAATTTACACTGACAACCGCCTCCTCTCCGCCGGTTTAATTGGAGGGACTTTTTCCCGGCATACAGGTAATATGTGTGACACTCAAGCCCAACGCCCCTTTTATGAACAATTAGGCGTTCCCGCGGATAATATCGCCCATTTTCATCAAACACATAGCGATAGACTTATTACCATTACGTCCAACCAAGATTTACAGGCTTTGCAACAAACCCCGCTGCAGGATGCAGATGCCTGGTTGATAACCGCCGCACACTGCGGAGCAGCTATTCTAACTGCAGATTGCGTTCCCTTATTTTTATGGGACAGTGCCGGAACCATGTTTGCTTTGGCTCATTGCGGTTGGAAAGGAGTGGTACAACAACTTCCTTATAAAACAGCTCGGGCACTCCAACAGGCCGGCGCACACCATATTCAAGGTTGGTTAGGTCCGCACATTCAAAGTTGTTGTTTTGAAGTACAGCAAGATGTTGCCCAGCAATTTTCTTCCTCCAGTATCGTTCACAAACAAGGAAAAATTTTCATCAATTTAAATACTGAAATTTTACATCAATTGCAGCAGGCCGGATTAGACACCTTGCAAATTAAAACGCCTTATTACTGCACCTGCGGAGATGCGGAGAATTTCTTTTCCTGGCGACGCGATCATATCCGCCAGAATTTATTATCCTTCATTTACAAGCCGTAATTTACTTGCATTAAAACCAAAAATTTACATACAATAAACCCTATGGAACAAAGTGCCAAAATTTTAATTGCCGATGATTCTCATGCAATCCGTTTTCTCGTTTCGGAAGTGCTTGTAAATGCCGGTTTTACGGTGGTCGAAGCACAAGACGGGCAAGAAGCAATTGAAAAAACATATAAAGAAAATCCCGATTTGTTAATCTTAGACTACGAAATGCCGAAAAAAACCGGTTTTGAAGTAGTACAAGAAGTACGCAGTCGGACGGGTTATTTGCATACTCCCATTATCATTTTTACAGCAGTTACGGATAAAGAAACTAAATTGGAAGGATTGGGACTGGATATTGATGATTACCTCACCAAACCAGCAGATGAAGATGAAATTGTAGCCCGGGTAAAATTACTTTTAAAGCGTAACAAACAAAAGATGGATTCCAATCCGCTGACTCGTCTACCTGGAAATCCCTCCATCCAAGCACGCATAGAAACAGAAATAGCCTCCGGCCGGCCGTTTGCGGTACTTTACTGCGATTTAAACAACTTTAAGTCCTTTAATGACAAATATGGTTTTGAAGCAGGAGACCATGTATTGAAAACAACCGCAGATATTATTGTAAAAGCAGCGGCACAAGACTCTTCCTCTTTTGTAGGGCATATTGGCGGAGATGATTTTATTGTAGTCAGCGCTTTTGACAAAGCCGAGGCAATTGCCAAACAAATTACGCACGAAATGGATCAAGTTTCTCCTTCTTTTTATAACAAGGAAGATCAAGAACGGGGATACATGCTTTCCATCAACCGTCGCGGAGAGCCCGAGCAATTTAGTTTACTTGCTATTGGAATTGGCGTTGTGCACAATACAAAACGTCCCTTAACTTCTTTTGCCCAGGTAAGCAGTATCGGGGCTGAATTAAAATGTTTAGCCAAGCAACATCCTACCGGAAGCTACTATGTATTAGACCGGCGCGGGGATTAGTGATTAACTATTTAAAAAAGAGGCAGTTCCTTTCGGAGCTGCCTCTTTTATTTGGAATAGAAGCGTTACAAGATTGCTTTCTTCGCTTGTTCAATGAGTGCCTGTAAATGGGCTTCACTGACAAAAGTTTCAGCATAGAATTTTAAAATATTCTCTGTGCCGGAGGGCCGGACCAAGAACCAGGAATTTTCCAAGTAGATTTTAATTCCATCCGTATCGCGCGCGCGAATCACTTTTTCTCCGGCTACTGCTGTTAAAGAAGAAAAATCTTCCGCCTTTAATGATTTAATGCGCTGCTTGGTTGCTTCGTCCGTAGGGACATCCACCCGGGTATAGTAAGGGGTGCCAAACCGAGCCGTCAATTGTTGGTAAAGCGAAGCAATATCACCCTCCACCGCCATTATCTCCATGAGCAAACAGACCGCCAACATACCGTCTTTTTCCGGGGTCCATCCGCTTACCGACATGCCGGCACTTTCTTCACCGGCCAAAACGTAACGGTGATGCACGATACCATCCACGAAGTATTTAAAACCTACATTCACTTCATCTATTTGGAGCCCATGTGAAGCGGCAATGCGGTCCAAAAGGGCTGTCGTTCCTAATGTCCGGCCAATTTCAGTAGCATTCTTAATTTTTCCATGCCGCACCAAATAATCAGCCAGCACACAGAGCGCATGATTGGGTGGAATTAATCCCCCGGCTCGCGTAGCGCAGCCGAAACGATCCGCATCGGGATCACTGGCTCCGGCAAAATCGTACGTTTCGCTTTTTACCAATTCGATAAGCGGTTTCATCGGATAAGGAGAAGATGGATCCATACGGATTTTACCATCATGGTCAATCGGGATAAAATAAAAAGTAGGGTCTTGCTGCTCGCTGACAATATCTACGTTAGCTAGTTGATAATAATCTTTAATCGCACGGTAAAATGTTAGGCTGCTTCCTCCCAACGGGTGAACTGCAAAACGAAGAGGCGAAGCGGCAATGGCACGGAAATCCACTATTTTTCCCAATGCCTGTACATAGGGAGTGATGACATCCGTATTTCGAATCATACCCGCTTGCCGGGCCTGGTCTAGCGGGAGCGATTTTATTTCCGCCGGATGAGCCATATATTCGTTGGCCAATTTTTCAATGCGGCTTGTTAATGCACTATCGGCCGGACCGCCATGACTGGGATTATACTTAAGCCCCATATCTTGCGGCGGATTATGACTAGCCGTCCCGTTTAAGGAAGCACTGGCACGGCCACTAATAATTTCAAATGAAAAAACAGGGGTAGGCAAAGGCATATCCGGCAAGATAACTTCAAGGCCATTACCGGCTAACACTTCGGCGCACAAAGTAGCTGTGTCCCGTGACATAAGCCGAGTATCTCCCCCCACTAAAATAGGACCCACGATGTTATCCTGTTTATGGATATCCGCTACCGCTTGTGCAATACTGCGTGCATGTAAAGCACAAAAACCAGTTCCCAAAGAGCCGCGATGTCCCGATGTCCCAAACTTTACAGCCGCCGGCTTCCCCGGTGGATTAAAAAAGGCTTCTCGTAATGATGCGGTATCAATTTTATGGGTTGTTAAGGTACCGGCTAGTGGATGGAGCGTCATAAAAAATTTTCCCCCTAATAAACACTGCAAAAACGGGTTGCACGAGCGCCCGTCTTTTTCTATCATATTATATATCTTAAAATTTATCAACGGAGAATGTATGAAAAAATTTATATTAGTTTCACTTTTTTCCGCCATACTGGCACTCCCGGCTATGGCAGATACAGACTTAGGCGACGATTTCGGCAAGCATTTCGGCCCGGGTTCTAATTTAGCGGCCTACAACAAAGACATTAATAACTTAATCGGCCTGAACGATTTTCACAGCGGCAGCGCACCCGCCTTTCCCGGGTTTGATTTAGGTATTACGTTTAATGCTATTAAACCGTCCGACAGCAACAATATCACCAGTGAAGATTATTTGATGGCCGGGTTTGTATCTGCTTCCACCAAAATCCCGGTAATTGGATTAGGAGCCGTCGTACGCGGAACGTATTTCAACGGACTGGAATCCATCGGGGGCGGATTAACCTACCATACCACTTTTGTGGAATTTTTAAATGTATCCGCAGGGGCCTTTTATGACCATGCCAGCACCGATTATTATTCCCTCAACCACTACTCGGCCTCGGTAACGGCTTCTACCTCGCTATTAGTATTTACGCCGTATGTGGGACTCGGCTATGACTACGGCGATATTTCCACGCGCAAATTTGCCCAAAACCGCTCGTCTAAAGATGGTGCCATGCGTTACACAGTGGGCGTCAATGCCACCTTGTTCCCGCCAATTTATGTGTTTGTCGCTTATACGAAAACACAAGGCGAAGGCTGCATTAACGGAGGCGTGGGGATTAGCTTTCTCTAATCCTTAAATCACATGGACTATAAACAAGAACTCCAAAATTTCTTCGGCGAAAATTGTTTTTTAGATGAGCCCATGTCCCGGCATACGACGTATCGCACAGGCGGTCCGGCGGAGGTATATGTTTATCCGCAAAACCGCGAAGAATGGAGCTTTGTATTAAAGTTGGCGCGTTCGTTTAATATCCCCTTGCACATCATCGGATTTGGCTCCAATATTTTGGTGGGCAGCCGCGGCTTAAAAGGAATTACCTGTTCTACCAAACACATGAACAAACTTCACGTGGATGGGGAACACATCAAAGCAGAAATGGGCGCCGCTCTAGACAAAGTGTGCGAAACCGCGTGCCAAGCCGGACTGGCCGGGATGGAAAAACTATCCGGGATTCCGGGGAGTGTGGGCGGAGCCGTATATATGAACGCCGGGGCATTTGGCCAGGAAACGTTTGACTGCCTGGAATATTTCGATGCGATTGACTTGGAAGGTCGCCCAGTTACTTTTTTAAAGGAAGACATGAAGTACGCCTACCGACATGTGGAAGGCATTGAAAATTACATTGTTTTGTCTGCCAGTTTCAAACTACAGAAGAGTGCCTTCGCCCCCTTGTTGGAAACGCGCAATACCATTTTGCATAAACGTATTGAAAAACAACCGTTGGAGTTCCCCTCGGCGGGTAGTGTATTTAAACGCCCGGCTAATGACTATGCTTCCCGTTTAATTGACGATACGGGGCTTAGAGGTTTGTCGGTCGGTGGGGCCAAAGTATCGGAAAAACACGCTGGATTTATCATCAATTTCAACCATGCCACGCCGGAAGATATTAAAACATTGATGGAACAAGTCCGCGAAAAAGTAAAAGAGAAACACGGCATAGAATTGGAGTTGGAACAAATTCTGTGGGGCGAGTTTAATTAAAAACGCACTAACGAGAAATTGACGGTTTCTTCTTTTTAAGCTATAATATAGATAGTAACAATTTGAGTTGTTTGGAGTCGTGGTGTAGCCTGGTTAACACGCTGCCCTGTCAAGGCAGAGACCGCGAGTTCGAATCTCGTCGACTCCGTATTTTAGTTTTGAGTTTATAGCATAAATCCCCGTTAGAGTTTAACTCCGACGGGGATTTTTTTGTAAACGACTTTGAGCATGCGGTTATGAGCGCATTTTTGGGAATTATGAAGAATCTTTTGTTTTTATGCTGACAAGGCTAGGTGGGAAGTGGTTTTGTCCATAGAATTATTCTACACAATAGATCCTTCTCTTAAACAAACCTATTAACTTTGGAAGCTTTTGTGAATACGATTTTGCCTTATCCTAAAAGAAAAATATTGAAAAAATATACAATAATTAGCTTTCTGTGTCGGAGGGAATCTCGAACGAAAAATGATTTTCTCCTATAGAGGTTCCATTCTTGCTCGCCGTTGATGCCTCAGAACTATATTCAATTTTAAAGCCATGCTTACTCGCAATAAGGGAAGCAATGTAAAGTCCTAAACCATGCCCTCGAATTTTATCACTGTCAAGAGATGCATGAACATAGCGATAATATTTATCAAATATCTTATTCTTTTCTCCTTCAGGGATGATAGGGCCATAAGACATAAAATCGACAGCAACATTATGATTTCCAAGATCTTTTATACTTATAACAATATCTTGAGAATTATAAGAATATTTTATCGCATTTTCTAGAAGAATAAAAATTAAAATACCAAACGAATCATATACCTTAGGCGTATTATAAGAATTCCCTTCTATTTTTAAATCAATATGTTTCTTTGTAGCAGCTTGTTTAAAAATTTTACGCATTTTATCAATGAGTTTATATACCGTAGTTGGCCTTTTATTTCCATACTTAATGGAGTCCGGATTTGTTAAATAACTCATAAACCGTAATTGTTGATTTAACACCTCGGCTGATTTATATAGAGTTTGAATTTCCGGTTGACTGTTTTCAAATTTATCTTCCATTGATATCCCGCCAGACTTTTTTATCACTTCTTCCGCATTTCTAATAATCAATGTTAAGTTGGGAGTAATATCATGGAATCCATCTATATACTCTCGTTGCTTTGTATTGATAATTTGTTTAAGGTCCATTACACATTTTTGAATTTTTGAAGCCCAACGAAGCAAATCCTTCTCATCTAATGTCTTGGAAGAATATTTCTTTTGTAAAGTATTGGGCAAAGCATTCTTGGAAATTGATGTAATAATCCCGATAAATTTAAGGTTTTCATTTGGAATATTTAGATCTAAGACTCTGAATCCATTTGAACAGAATTTCTTCGAAAAATTAGCTTGCTGGCATTCTTTGGATATACAATTCAAACAAGACATGGGCCGTGTCCATAAATTGCCCTCTATAATATCATTATTATCCACAAGAATAGGGAATATAGTCATATTTTCTACTATACTTCGTATCTCTGGATTCATCCTTGGCCTCCAAATTTAAATATTTGTTAAATCGCTTGGAGAATCAAAGTGTAGGCCGGAGCATGTTTATCTAGATGAGCTAGTACATTTTCCGAAAATTTATTCGGATTTTGTAAAGAACGATTTATTTCCTTTTCTAAAGCGTCTATCTTTTTAGTTTCCCACCCAAGACCGCTCAAATACTTTTCCAAAGCAACCCAACGGTTCGAAATTGTGAGATTTTCTGTGATAATTTGCTCTAGACGTTCTTTACAATCCACAAATGTAATTGGTTTATCAAGAACATCATTAGCAAGACTAAAGAATTTGTGTTTACTAGGATCAAATTTTTTACTTGAACAGGCAACAATTAATTGTGTCGGATTTTTCTCTTTTAAATACTGTAACATTCCTAGACCATCTTGTTGAATAATCTGCGGACTTACAACTCCTTTAATATCCAATACAATTACATCAAAATCACCTGCTAATAAACGTTTTAAGATCGTGGCATCTATACAAGGGAAATAATCTATGGCAAAACCATCTTCACGCAAGCTTTCAATTGGCAAAGAAGATTCCTCATCATCAATAACAGCAATTCTAGTCCTTTTCTTTAAGACGTCAATAGGAAGCTTGTTCCCTATCATATCAGAAAGTTTACTTCGTTTCTTCCAAAAACAGAAATCCATAAACATTACCCTTGATTATAACCAATGATATAACTAATTATATATAAAATTATATAATTATTAAACATTATTATTTTATTAAAAGACTCTGTATATACTTAGTAAACATCTAAATATTTCTCTATCGTTATCTGTCCAATATTTGCTCTTGTTCTTGCCAATTTGAGGACTTTATCGAGAGCAATTTTTTAAGTGTGCAATCGGCCGGTTGAGTACCGTTTAAGATACTACGGACAAGTTTAGGGGATAAAAAACTTAAATTGAGGATTCGGCGGACATATTGCACGCATACATTATCCCGTTTGGCTATATCCTGTGTGCTTGCACCATTGATTATGTCTTGGTGCCAGGCGTAGGCCTGATTTAAGATTTTAATAAGTTCAATATTGGGCCTTCTTCTTGGTTCTACAAACTGCCCCACAATTATCTTTTCTCCGTTGGCTATTGTACCGATATGGTATGGCTCTGTATAGGCGTTTTCTTGTTTTAATTCTTCGGGTTTAAGTTGGCGCATTTCCCTATTTTCATAAATGGCATTTAATAGTTCAGTTACTTGTTCTTGATATAGCGTGACTTCTATCTTGTTTGGATTTAATTTAACTCGTTTAACGAGTGATTTTTCTACATCCCGCGTTATCGAATATGATGGCAGTCGTTTGATAATTCCCTTTTGCTTGCTTACTCCAAACTGTTGGATATAGGGGTATATCTTGCTTTTGTCCTTCAAAAACTCACTAAACCAATTATCTATAAACTGCTCTAATTTCGGAAGTGATACTTTACTGACTTTCCCCACCTTGCCTGGCTCCTTGCGGATAAGTGCTTGGCTGACATAATAGCGATACTTTTTCCCACTACTGCCTGTACTCCAGCTCGGGCTCATAGCGTTATCTTTATCGTCATATAACTTGCCCGACAAAAGGCTTTTGCTAGGGTCATAATGTTGGCGGTTGATACGATTATCTGCCATTACTGCTTGCGCCTGTTCAAATAGTTCTATTGGAACTATCCCTTGGTGTTCCCCCGGATACCAAGTGCCTTTATGCCCTACTAAACCAATATATGCTTTATTACGTAGGATACAGTTCAAGTTACCTACGGAGATGTTATGGCCTTGTTTATTTAACCACTCTTTTAGAAGAGTAGTGCTTTTGAGTTTAATATACTTTTCAAAAATGGCGAGTAGTAACGGTAGTTTTTCTTCATCCGGGTATATCTTCTTATCCTTACGGTAATACCCTAGTGGCGGTTTGCCGCCCATCCACATGCCTTTCTTTTTACTCGCGCTGATTTTATCTCTTATACGCTCCCCGGTTACTTCCCGCTCAAATTGTGCAAATGAGAGCAGCATATTTAATGTGAGCCGCCCCATACTAGTAGTGGTATTAAAATGCTGAGTAATAGATACGAACGAGGCATTATGCTTATCCAATATTTCTACTATTTTACTGAAGTCCATTAAACTGCGTGTTAAGCGGTCTATCTTGTATACTACAATAATATCTATAAGTCCGTTTTGAACATCTGCGAGTAGACGTTTTAAGGCCGGGCGTTCCATATTACCACCAGAATATCCACCGTCATCGTATTCGGCAGATAAAAGTTGCCAATGTTCATGCCTTTGGCTTTTAATATAGGCCTCACACGCTTCCCGCTGGGCTTGTAAGCTGTTAAACTCCTGTTCTAGTCCTTCCTCCGTAGATTTGCGGGTATAGATAGCGCAACGTATTTTCTTATCACTCATTTCTTTACTCCAAAGAATACATTTCCGTTCCAACTCTTACCTGTAATGGCTTTAGCTACACCGGATAAACTTTTATAAGTTTTGTTCCTATACAAATATCCTTGTGGTATAATTTCCACTTCATATTTCGTACCTTGGTAGGACCGAATCATTTTAGAGCCAACTTCCAATGTGGCTTTGGGGCGTTTATCAGTAGTTTTAGCGGCTTGGGCTACTTCATGAAAAAAGCCAAGTGGAGAGATTTTCTCACGCTTGGCTTGTTCATACCATAACAGGTATTTAATAATTAAACTTCGCCCGATTGGCGGAATAGGCCGGCCTATTAATTCTAGCCATTTTTGTTCTAATTCCCGTGCGGTTAAATGTGTATAGTTCTGCATATTCGCTCCTATACACATTCACGCTTCTTCTAGGGCAAGAAGTCAAGTTATTATTCAGTGGAATTATGGGAAATAACAACACTTATGCCAAAATGTTTTATAATGAAATTATATTAAGATTTTTGGAGGTAACATTTTTATGTAAGCCCTAGGCGGGCTTGATTACAATTAGAACTGTTTTTGGTTGTCTATCATAGACATCACTGTTGCTTATGCAACGGAGAAGCCAAACCGAAAACGGTCGCTATGGCTAATAGAAACGGCCTTATAACCCGTATCTATTAGCAGTAATCCTGTACTTGATTTTATATCAAGCAGGTAGGCGACCGTTGTTTGTGTGATTGGCTTCTCACAAATGGCGGTCGTCTTTTGTTTTATACAGATATGACCCAGGAAGGATAATAATATCAAAAAAGGATAAGAAATGAGAAAATTAATACTACTTGTACCATTGTTTATGACGGGATGCGCTTCGTTGACTTCGTTATATAACAATCTCAATAACGGAATTAACCATTCAAACGGAAACACTTCTCCAATTGTGGTTGCGAGTGAACGCACGGAGCAACAGCAACAGGAGTGCGACGAATCTTATCGTCAGTTTAAAGAAAAATATTTTTGGGCTGAGCCGAATACTCAGTTCCAAAATATATATATGACGTTGCAAAGCAGCAATTATGACAGTTTAATAGCACGTTTAAAAAATGAAGGGACAAAGGCAGAAGGAGGGCAACTAGTACTTAAAAAGAATATAAATAAAAATGATCCTCTTTTGCTTTTCTTTGTCTACAACGAATTAGATACGTATCAAGAGACTGCCGAACAATTTTTAGTAGGCCTCGACAAAAGAAAAAAATATACCATGTATAACAGAGGAGCAATACCTTCATTCGGATTAGAGTGGCCCAACGACGCAAATATGTGTGACAGTTTTTCTGATCAAGATACTACAGAATTAGTGAGAAGTTATAGAGTGGCACGAATACTCGCTGAGGAAATTGGTTACCCTGAGCGAGAGCGTGAAATGAAGAAATTTTATGAAACAACAGGTATTCATATTGAATCTAGAAACAATCTCTTAGCCCCTTATATAAGAAAAACTGATCCCGCTCCCAGTCCAGATTATTTATATTATTTAAATGATTTGGTGGTATTCCAAAGTGTTCAGGGTGGAATTTTTGCCAGTTTAAAGAGTGGACTACAAGAAAGCGACAGATTAATTTTTATCGCTACGAATCGCCAATTTGCGGATTCCGCCCCTCTTGATGGCATTGGTGTCTTGCTAACAGGATCAAAAACTTTTGATGTGGCGGGAGAGAAAAATAAGAGAGTTTATACATTTAAAATTGCAGATACCGATCGGTATAACAAAATACTTAAGGACTATTATTTTTATCCAGTAATTAAGAGTAGTAAAGATATAGATGAAACAACAGCTAAAAAAATCATGCAACACCTATTTACTGTTGTGAAATAGTTATGGACTACCCCCGGGCTTATGCCCGGGGATTTGCAATCAGTGTTTAAAAATATACCCAGATAAGTCTTTTATAACAAACTACTTAACATAGGAATAAATGGCCCCAATACAGCCATATGATTAGCGGCCAATGCCACAAATGCCTGATATTTTTCTTTAAATTTGGGAGTCCCTTGGGTTCCTTTCATTTCTGCCACTAATTCTAATAAATCCGACTGATTATTGCATTGTAATTTTATTACTTCTGATAATTGCTCCCACATATTATCTTTAGTAATTTGGACATTGATTGAATTGTCAGTAGAGTGCACCATAATTTTAGAATTATCCCCCGCTGAAATATGCACATTCGATACTGACCTTTTGGCATCACACCGCCGAACTGTTATTTGATAATGAGAGGGGATTCCCCCTATACTTGAATAAAAACCAGGATCCTCTACTTCATATCTTTCAATAGTCCCATTCGGCAAATCTCTGGAAATGATATCTCCTACCTCAATAGAGTATTCTTTTTCATCCTTTGGGCAGATATAAATTTTTTTTCGTTGCACACTTGCCGATATATTTGTAAATCTTTGTCCGTTTTTCTTTTCTAGAGTCACCACATCACGACACAATGAACTAAATGGCATATTTTTCTCCTTAAATTCGTTTTAAATTATGCAATGTTTAATTAAAAGAAGCTAACGCAAACTTCAGACTGCTAAACCTGACGTTGTGGCAGATGGTTAACCTCTGTTAAGCAACCCATCTGCCACAATAATGGCTTTATTTCAAATACGGCTCAACATTTTTTTGCCAGTCCTGTGTATGGGGTATGCGAGTTATGTGCAAATGGCCATCTAATACTTCCTTTTTTGTAAGTGAAAGTATTAACTCCGTATTTGCAGGGAATACATAAATGGCATTTCCGTACCACCTGTTATCAAGTATCAAATATTGTTTATACTGAAAACCGACATAACCACGATATCCCCCGCAACCGATAACAATCGTTGTAGGATTGGCGTTCTGAAAGAACTGAAAACGCTCTTCAAGGAGACAAATCTCCCTTTTCTTCCGTGGGTCATCCTCTATTAAGCGCTTAATCCGTTCAAAAGGATATTCCCCCGGTGGAAGTAACTCAAAATTCTTTTGTTTAATTTCTACGGGTACAGTAAAATCAGGTTGAACGAAATCGCACCCGCCAAATAACTCTAACATTAAATTTATAACGTGTTGAACACGTCCTTTATCAGTTTCGTTCAACACCTCACTATAAACCCTATTGTTTACCAAAATTAATTCTTCGGATGGAGGTAAAATGCGTTTTCGCTGATAACAGTTTTTATAAACATCTTTTTCTGCTTCATAGTGTTTACCATGCCAGTCTTTCCATCGCCAATGGACGGTCACCACGTACCGATTTTCCTTAGGTTGGTCTTTCAATGGAAGCCACCCTCCATCTGCATTAAACTTACTAACTGGTCCTATTACCAACGGTAAAAATTTATCACCATTAGCATAACTATCAATTTGTAGCTTGGTTTTAACTGCAGGAGTTAATTCCGGGGAAATGAGTCTGAAGGATTTCAGACCGGGGACAAGATACTGCTCTACATTTCTTATTTTACTTTTAGTAATCATTTTTGCTGATCACCTCACTTATTTGTAGGATATTTAGCGCCAAAAAATGCTTGACACCTATTTAAGCAAAAGGGTATACTAAAAGTATGGAGGTTATGCTTCAAACTGATAGCATACCTTTTGCCTTGTCCCCTTTGGTAACGGTTTTCATTGCCGTGAGACTCATTACCAAAGGGGCTTTATCTTTCCCATAATAGCATATTTTTTGGCAGAAGTCAAGCTTGACTGCTAATTTTGTTTTTCTTCGACGTTGGCGATGAATTCCAACCGTTCCATTTGTATAACAACACTCACAACACCCCCCTTGACATCTTCACTTATTTAATGGCATAATAATGGCATATAGGAGCGCCAATATATATGCCAATAACATTTCATCCTAATTATCAAATTACCCAATCTATCCTTGAAAAGCTCTATAAAATAGACCAAATCAAGGAGCAAGTCAAAGATATGCCATTAACGCCACGCGTGCTGGCCGGGCTCAAAGAAACCTCCCGTATTGTCACCACGCACTATTCCACCGTTATTGAGGGAAACCGCTTAACAGAGCGGGAAGTACGCGAAGTATTAAAAGGGCAAGCTATTCAAGGCCGGGAACGGGATGAAAAGGAAGTTAAAGGGTATTTTAATGCTTTGGATGAAGTGGCTGTACTGGCTAAAAAGCATATCGTTACGGAATCAAATATCCAACTCCTACATGGCCTAATTATTGGCAAAAACACTCCTTCCGCGTACCGCACAGAGCAAAACTCGGTAGTGGATGCCCAAACGGGTACGATTGTATATATGCCACCGGAAGCCAAAGACGTAGGTCCTATGATGACCGGGCTTATAGAGTGGATCAACGAAAGCACTCATACGCTACCAATCCCCATTGTGGCGGCTATTGCCCATTACCAGTTTGTAACTATACACCCGTATTATGACGGTAACGGAAGAACGGCCCGTATTTTGACGACACTTATTCTGCATCAAGGCGGCTATGACTTAAAAGGCATTTATAACCTAGAAGAATACTACTACCAGCATTTACAAGATTATTACAATGCGCTTGCGGTGGGCCCTTCGCACAATTACTATATGGGCCGAGCAGAGGCCGATATAACGGGTTGGATTGAATTCTTTGTGTCCGGTATGCTCTATTCGTTCCAAAGTGTGCAAAAACATTTACAATTACAAGGGACAGAGAAAGACCAAAGCCATGCGATTAGTGCGCTGGATGCCCGGCAAAAACAAGCATTGGTACTCTTTGAAGAGAACGAATTTATTACGTCAAAAGATGTGGAAGAACTATTCCACTTTGCAGGCCGGACGGCCCGTCAACTACTCCAAAAGTGGGTACGACAGGGGTTTGTGGTGGTAGCGGATCCCTCCAAAAAAGCACGGAAATACAAATTAAACAAATAAATTCCCTGCTTGTTCCCCGTTCACATTTTAGGGAATTTGGGAAGTAGGCATTGAGTAAATTTATAAAAAATGCTTAAAATTTAAAGATATTTTTATAATTTCCCTATATTTACCCTGTTTTGCAGGGAAAATAGTATTTCTCGCCTGTTTATTGCCTGTTTGAAAAATCAGCATAGTGCTAGGAAAACTAAAAGCACCGTAAAAATTTGAACCCCCTTTATGGGGGTTTTAATTTTTGTGGAGTATCGAGCGGCATAAACTGCTTTATGCCGCGTCGAGATTCGAAGCCCGCAGCGTTGTATGAGTTTTGCCGTAGGCAAAGGCGAATACCGCGAGGGCGGTTCCGGGCAAAATTTCCGTCAGGAAATTTATGCAGGACGAACACTCGTCGACTCCGTATTTTAGTTTTAAATTATTAGCATAAATCTCCGTTAGGATTAATTCCCGACGGGGATTTTTTGTGAACGACTTTGAGCAAGCGGTTTTTGGCAGGTTTTTCGAAATTGTGCAAAATCTTTTGTTTTTATGCTGACGAGGTTAGGTAGGAAGTAGTTTACAAAGTCTCACACAAAACACAAAACAAATATGCTAACATAAAAAATATAAATTTAATATATAGGAGAACTTTTTAGTACCCTAAGCCCCAAACGGCTTATTTACAATTTGGATTGGTACTGTTTTTGGTGGGGAACTAACCTCACTCTTTTACTAAATGTAAAAGGATTGCAAAACCAAAAATAGTCGCTATAGCTAGTAAAATTGGACTAATTACCCAAAATTACTAGCGGTAATCCTATATTTGATTAAGAATCAGAATAGGTAGGCGGCTGTTGTTTGAGAGTTTTGCAATCCTCAAATAGCAGTCGTCTTTTTTATTGGCAAGATTTAAAGTAAATTAAATAAAAATAGATTGAGGTTGTGTAATGATGACGTACACAAAAAATACTGGATGCAGTTATACGCAAAGTCGGTTACCCAAAGGTTTTACACTCATAGAGCTTTTGGTAGTGGTACTGATTATCGGTATTTTGACCGCTGTTGCGTTGCCACAATATCGAATAGCAGTAGAAAAATCAAAAGCGATGGGAACTATTCAACAAGTGAAAGCTTTAGGACAAGCGCAACAATTTTATTTTTTGGAAAATGGTAATTATGCAAGATCTTTTGGGGAGGTAGGTATAGAAATTCCCGGATTAGACGCCAAAAGAGGTCATATGATAACGTCCTCCAATGTGCTTTTTTCATTTCGAAAAACTTGGGAGTCAACTTATCCATACATTTATGGAATGCGCAATCCTAGTGAAGCGGGTTTTCCTTTATCTGATCAGTACCGGATAGCATACGACTTAAACACAGGGACCTTGTACTGTGTGCCTTTTAATTACCTCACTTGGGCAGGAAAAGTTTGTACAAGTTTATCCCATTCACACAACTATATTATTTGTCCTTGGGATGCAGGGCAGAGATGTGTTCCTTTATAAAGAATACAAGAAGTAGATTTTATATAACAAAATTTTGGTAATTATATTTCTTAGCTGTTTGAAAATCAGCATAGTGCTACCCAAACTACACCCACCGTATTTTAGTTTTTAATTTTAAGCATAAATCCCCGTTAAGGTAAATTCCCGACGGGGATTTATGCAAATTTAAGTT
>CAMZDW010000020.1 GCA_947305555.1 uncultured Elusimicrobium sp. | reverse complement strand
TTACAATTTGACCTGTTTTTAGTCCTTTCTTAACGAAAGAGCTCCTTTTTAAGGGCACCTAAAGCTAAAACAGCGCGTGTTTGATGTTTCGGGAGTGGAAATCATGAACCCGCTCCGAACGTTGCGCTTGTTGCTTGCTTTAGGTGTCTTTCTTTGTTTGCGCCAAACACGTTGGTTCGTCAAGAACAACGTGTATGCGTATTTTGGTGGTTTGCAGTGCCTTTTATCCGGATAATTACCATATAAACCAAATCGTGCAGGATTTGGCCGCCCGCGGTCATACCGTTAAGGTGCTCACGGGGCAGCCCGATTATGCCACAGGCACGGTTCCGCCCGAATACAAATGGCTGCGTAAATATCATGATTTTTACGGCCCGGTGGAAGTTTGGCGAGCACCCATTATTGCCCGCCATAGTGGCGCAGTAATGCGGTTTTTTAGTTATTTGTCTTTTATTGTTACGGGTGGCTGGCTAGCACTATTTAAAAAATGGCCCGAATTTGACTTAATTTACGTATGGGGTGTATCGCCCGTTACTATGGCTATCCCGGCCATTATTTTAAAGAAGCGCTATAAAAAACCATTGTTCTTTTATTGTTTGGACCTCTGGCCGGAAAGCATGAAAGCATTTAAAGTGGGGGAGAAAAATCCAGTTTTTAAAATGGTCCGTATCTTGTGCAAATGGATTTACAAGCAGTTTGATCAAGTAGCGGTTACTTCTAAACCGTTTATAGACTATATACACACTGTCAACGGCTATCCGCTTGAAAAGATGGTCTATCTGCCGCAATACGGCGCGGACCAATACCTACAAAAAAATTTAACCGCCCAAGATAACGGGACTGTGGATTTACTTTTTGCCGGGAATATTGGCTTTGTACAGGACGTAGATAAAATTATAGAAGCTACTACCCTCATTAAGGATTTACCCGGTTTTCAAGTACATATTGTGGGGGATGGCTCGGCCAGAAAACAGTTTGAAGCACTGGCAAAGGAAAGGAATTTGGGGAATAAACTCGTCTTTCATGGCAGAGTACCGCTTACACAAATGGATGATTTTTACAAATTGGCTGATGCTTGTCTGTTGACACTGGACGGCTCGAGTAAAATTGGTGAAACTTTACCGGTTAAAATGCAAGGCTACATGGCCGCCGGAAAACCCGTCCTAGCCGCTGTCAACGGAGCGGGGAAAGAGGTAATAGAAGAAAGCGGCTGCGGTTTGGCAGTTTCTGCCGGAGACGTAAAAGGCTTAGCGCGCATTATGAAAGAATTTATTTCAAATCCAGCGCAATACGACGCATGCGGGCAAAAAGGCCGTGAATATTTTAAAGCGCACTTTACCAAAGAAAAATATTTAAAAAAATTAGAGCACCTTTTGACGGAGGTAACGAAATGAAAATTTTACTGATTAACTCCGTTTGTGGTGTAGGCAGCACCGGGCGTATTTGCACGGACCTAGCCCAACAATTTGAAAAAGAAGGGCATACAGTTAAAATTGCCTATGGCCGCAGTGGAACAGTACCGGAACGATTTAAGAAATATGCACTCCGCATCGGCTCAGATTTTGATGTACAACTACATGCACTACAAACTCGTTTATTTGATACCCACGGATTTGGTTCTAAACGTGCCACAAAAAAATTCTTAAAATGGGCCGATACCTTCAACCCGGATGTGGTGTGGCTGCACAATATTCATGGATACTATATTAACGCGGAAATGCTTTTTGAGTGGCTTAAATCTCGCCCGCAAACCCAAGTTAAGTGGACGTTGCACGATTGCTGGGCTTTTACGGGGCATTGTTCTCATTTCACCGTGGCACAATGTCAGAAATGGCAAACGCATTGCGATTACTGCCCGCAGCGGTGCCGCTATCCGGCCAGTATCCGGGATAATTCCAGAAATAACTTTGACCGCAAAAAAGCTGCATTTACCGGCGTCAAAAATATGCAATTGATTACTCCGTCTAAATGGTTGGCCAATTTAGTAAAACAAAGCTTCTTGAAAGACTATCCGGTAGAAGTAGTTTACAACACGATTGATAAAACAATTTTCAAACCTACACCAAGTGATTTCAGACAAAAATACGGTCTGGAAAATAAAAAGATTATCTTGGGGGTGGCAAGCACGTGGGATGAACGAAAAGGACTGCAAGATTTTATCAAATTGACCCAGATGTTAGATGATAAATACACCATAGTATTAGTGGGACTCACAGATAACCAAATGAAATCTTTACCCAAAAATTGTTTGGGTATTAAGCGGACCAATAGCCCCCAAGAACTGGCGGCTATTTATACGGCGGCAGATGTTTTCTTTAATCCTACATATGAGGATAATTATCCCACCGTTAATTTAGAAGCGCAAGCATGCGGTACACCGGTTATTACCTATGATGTGGGAGGAGCTAAAGAAACTATTTATACCAAAAATTCAAAGAGTGTACCTGTGGGGGACTATAAGATAATATGAAAATTTTATTTCTAACTAATATTCCTTCACCATACCGCGTTGCCTTCTTTAATGAATTAGGTAAGTCTTGTAATTTAACGGTGGCTTTTGAAGGGCGTTTTGCAACAGACCGCAATAGCGCGTGGCAGGCGGAAAAAGCAAAAAACTTTACCCCGATATTTTTAAAAAGTTGGCGTTTGGGGGCAGATGCATTTTTGTCTTTGCAAATTATCGGTTTATTAAAACAAAAGTGGGATAAGGTTATTATCGGGGGGTATTCTACTCCCACAGCCATGCTTGCAATAGAATATATGCGTCTTAAAAAAATTTCGTTTTACTTAGAGGTGGACGGCGGCCTTATCCGTAAAGATAGCAAATTAAAATTTTGGCTTAAAAAACATTTTATTTCTGCCGCGAGCGGCTGGTTTAGCAGCGGCAAAGAAACGACTAAATATTTAGTCCACTATGGTGCGAATAAAGAAAAAATATATGAATACCCTTTTTCATCTTTGCAAGAAAAAGATATTTTGCCCGCTTTGCCGACGATAGGGCAAAAGCAAGAATTGCGTAAACAATTAGGCATCAAAGAAGATAAAGTAATCGTTTCCGTTGGTCGTTTTTCTTATCAAAAAGGGTATGGTAAGGGATATGATATTTTAATGAAGTCGGAGGAAATTTTACCTAAAGATATAGGCATTTATATTATAGGGGATGAACCTACACAAGAGTTTATAAATTGGAAGGAAGAAAAAACACTAAATCAAGTTCATTTTGTCGGTTTCCAAAGCAAAGAAAATTTACAAAAATGGTACCAAGCTGCCGACGTATTTGTCTTGCCCACGCGCGAAGATATTTGGGGGCTAGTGATTAATGAAGCTATGGCCCAAGGTTTGCCAGTTATCACCACCAATAAATGTGTAGCGGGGTTGGAACTTATCAAAGAAGGCCAAAACGGCTATATTATACCCACGGAAAATAGTAAAGCATTAGCAGAAGCAATATTAAAAATATTCAAACAAGATTGTAGGGCTATGGGCCAAAAATCGCTGGAATTTATAAAACCCTATACCATAGAAAATATGGCTCAATATCATGGCAATATTTTTAAACATAATAAATCCGATATAGCATAATGAATTAAAAAGCAAAAGATTTTTTCACGAGAATAATAAATGTCAAAAACAAACTTGAAAATACTTTTAATAGGCCCATGTTTATATGGAGATGGGATAAGCATCGTACTATTCACCTTATATCAGTCCTTAATTAAATCTGGGCATACGTGTGATGTCGCTTTATCGCACAAACCTGCTTCATCTGCCCCTCAAACACAATGCCTAGTAGCTAATGGCAGTCAATGTTTCTGTTTACCACGTTTATCCAAACAAGGGCCTTTTGCTTTTGCTAAATCGTTATATAAGATTTGCCGGGAAAATCATTATGATGTTATACACATACATACCGGGCTTTTTATTTGGTTAGCTGCGTGGGTGGGTAAAAAAGCCCAAGTACCTGTTCGTATAGGGCATGCCCATGGATTTGAGTATGGGAATAAATATACCAGGCCCTTTCTGCGAGTTTTATCACCTTTATTTACTTTTTTAAACCGTAAGTATTGTACCAATTTAATTTGTTGCAACCAACGCTCTGCAAAAGTTACCTTCGGTGTAGAAGCGACCTGGTTTCAAAATTATATTTTGCCCGAAACATTGAACAATTTTTCTCCAGAATTGATCCAACAAAAACGGCAAGAATTAATACTCGATAATAAAGCAGTAATTTTCGGATTTATCGGAGCTTTTTATCCGACAAAACGCATACCGTTCTTTCTAGATATTATTTATGAACTTCGTCAGAAAGGTTGTAATGCATATGGAATTGTTATTGGAGACGGAACGGAAGCAGATTTGGTAAAAGAAAAATGGCATCAATTAAATTTGGAAAAATATGTTTTGTTAATGGGTCACCGTACCGATACGCGCTTATTAGTACAAACATTTGATTATTATCTCTCTGCTTCTGTAGTAGAAGGCATGTCTGTGTCTATGATAGAAGCTCAATTGGCTGGAAAACCTTGTTTCGTTTCTAGTAAAATTTTGAATTACAGTGATTTGCAAATAGGTTTATTTACAAACATATCTGGTCAAACGCCTTCTGCTTGGGCAACAGATATTTTACAAGCGATTGATCGCGGGTTGAAACCAATCGACAGGGAAAAAGCGCAAACAATGGCTGATGAAAAAGGATTTTCTGAGAAAAAAGCAATTTCTCAACTTATTAAAATATATACTGAAAATTTATGAAAATACTGCGTTTTATTAGTGTTATTCTGTTTGTGATTATCAACATGATTATCTTGGTATACTCTCCAAATAATAGTGTAGATCCTTTATTTACCCTTAATATGCTAAGTTTGTGTCAATTAATTTGTGGGATTTTGTTCTTGATAATGAATTGTTCATACGCTAATTTTGCTATTTTATTCGTTCTTTTATCATTTTTATTTCATCAATCCCATTTATTTTTGACGGCCTTTTCGGTAGATGTTCCACAATTATTTAATACTTATCAACTTTTCTCACCTGATATTACCAGTCAGGCTTCCTTATTTGTTCTACAGGCAAACATATTCTTGTATACAGGGATATGGTTGGGATGTTCATTGCTACGACGTTTCCGATTGTCCTTTTCAATTATTTCGCCCTCTTTGATTACAACCCAAAAATTAAATCAGTTAGGTGGAAAACTATTTTTACTGGGACTACCATTTAATATCTACATGTTGCTTAAGGTAGTAATGTTAGCAAAGACGGGTGGATACTTGGCCTCTTTTGAACATAACATCAATGGTTTTGTATTAACTTTTGCATCTTTTATGCCAATGGGATTTTGCCTATGGTTAAGCGGATGTGAAAATAAAAAGAAAGCAAGTTTAGCTACTCTTTATTTTGTGTTTTATCAATTGTTAATTATGCAAAGCGGACATCGTTATGATGCCATTGTAGCTTTATTAATTGTAGGTTTAATATATTATGAAAGATATTTAACTTCCCTTAAAGGTCTTTATATTGTACTGGGAGGATTTTTTAGTTATATCGGCTTAGGAGTGCTAAATATTATTTCAAATATGCGTTCCCAGGGACTAATTTCCTTAGATATTTTGGCACGCACATTTAGTTTTAAGGAGAATTATTTATTCGTCACTATGGGGGAATTTGGGGCAGCTATTTATAATGTGGCACAAGCTGTTACCTACTTGCCAGCTGAATTCAATCTTTCTCAGTTTTCTAAAATTTTTCTAACTTTTACTCATTTGATCCCAGGTCTATCAAAATTTATTCCGAATATAGATTCAATCTTATATTACGTCAATAATTTTCCCAACCATAGCGCCATGGGAGGTTCTTACATCGGAGAGATTTATTTTTGGGCCGGCGAATATGGATATCTTTTATCTATTGTGGTCGGAATTCTAGTGGGATATGCCTGTAAATTAAACAACAATAAAAATAATGCCTTATATCAGATCCCTTTGTATTTCTTTTTATTACCTTTAATTCGAGGATATTGGTTTGCGGGAATTAGATTGTTTGTGTGGTATTATATCGTTATTTGGATAATGCATCACGTGGTGTTAAAGAAGAAAATATCATGATATCAAGTAATAGTGTACCCGATATTAGCATTATTGTTCCAGTACATAATACAGAGAACTTTGTTGCCAACTGTATCAATAGCGTTTGTCAGCAAACTTATACTGATTGGGAATTACTATTGATCGATGATGGCTCCAAAGATAGAAGTGGAATAATTTGCGATGAATATGTCAAAAAATATCCAGAAAAAATTCGAGTATGGCACATACAAAATCAGGGCGTTTCTATGGCCCGAAACATAGGTTTAAAACATGCGCGGGGAAATTGGATTAAATTTTTGGATAGTGATGATAGTTTATCAGTAGATGCTCTTGAAAAAAGTATCGCCCAAACAGAAGATTGTGATATGGTATGTCATGGATATATAGAATTTCCAAAAAAACGTAACTGCCAAATAGTTAATTCCGTGCAAAAATATGAAACCATGGCAAACACTTTTTCCGATATTGCACTGTTGTATCCACGTTGTTTTTATCAAACTATTTGGAACAAATTATATAAGCGTTCTATTTTAATATATCCTTTTGAAAAAGATTTATCTCTAGGAGAAGATTTGCTATTTAATTTGGCAAATATGCCTAACGCTCATGGGATCAAAATTATTCCAGATGTTTTGTATAACTATCGTGTTGAACCTTCTTTAATTTCTCTATCCAAATCCAGTGATATACATGCATTGGAATTATTAGTACGATTAAAACATGCTACTGACGAAGCATTTAATAATCAACACCAGGTACAAAAATTAACAAGTCTTTCTTTTTTGAATAATTTATTCGGGAAAATTGAATTATTAGTATATGATAACAAACTATCTTCATCTGTAAAATTGGATTATTTATCCACTTGGTTAAATTCGATTGAATTAAAAAAGGCTTTAGTCTATAAACAAAAACTCTCATTGATTCGCAGATGGATTTTAGGTAGCCAATCGGCCTTACTCGCTTATTGTTTTTTTCGGTGCAAGCGATTGTTACTATATATTAAAAGATGGCTAGATAGGAAGATGCAAAAATAAAAAAAGCGGTATTTCGACACATTACTTATAATGGCAGGAACCATTATTTATGAATCAACGTAAAGCAGGTGTTATTTTGTCGTATTTAGGTATGGGGGCTAATAGCCTTATTCAAATCGTTTATGTCCCCATGCTTTTATACTACCTCACAAAGAGTCAGTATGGTATCTATCAGTTGATGGGTTCCTTGATCGCCTATCTATCAATTATGGATTTTGGACTTGCTAATACAACCGTACGTTATCTGTCTCAATCTTTAGCCAGAAAAGATAAAGCCCAGTTCGACCGCATTATAAATACTTCTTACACCCTTTATTTAATGATAACCATGTTGCTCATTATCATTGGTTTTATCTTTTATGTATGGCTTACGCCTGTTTATAGTAAAACACTATCTCCATCTGATTTGTTGCTAGCTAAGCATATTTTTCTGATTATGCTTTTTAATATAGCCATTTCTATTCCTGCTAATATTTTTGTAGCTACGATTAATGCACATGAACGGTTTGTGTTTTTACGTGGAATCAATTTCGTTAAGATAATTTTGCAACCATTGGTGGTATGGGGAGTACTAGCTTGGAAAGCCTCCGTTTTAAATTTAGTACTTGTACAAACAATAGTTAATTTGTGTGCAATAGGAATAAATTATTTTTATTGTAAAAAAGAATTTGAGATTTCAGTTACGTTTCAGTTAAAGGATAAATTACTAATGAAGGAATTAACAGGATTTTCTATCTTTATTTTTTTGCACACATTAATTGATCAAATATATTGGCGTTTGGGACTACTGATATTGGGGGCTGTAGTTAGCACTGCGGCTGTGGCCAATTATTCTATTGCCATTCAACTATCCTTATTTGTTATTTTTGTACCAGCTGGTATGAGCGGAGTTTTCCTACCGCATCTTTCTTCCATTGTAGCTAAACAAAAAGATACATCTTTAATCAATGCCATCTTTTGTAAGATCGGTCGTTTGCAATTTATGTTAATTATGTTAATGTTAATAGGATTTATATTTTTGGGTAAAACATTTATCACATTGTGGCTTGGAACAGGATATGAAATTTGTTATTGGGTAGCATTGATTTTAATGGCTGCTTATGTGTTAGATGTTTCTCAAAATCTGGGTGTACCGATGTTGCAAGCTATGAAAAAACATGCTTTCCGTGCTTATGTATATGTTGCTATGGCAATACTTAATATAATTTTGTGTATTCCGTTAGCGAAAACATATGGAGAAATAGGGTGTGCTTTTTCTACCGCAATATGCCTTTTACTCGGATCGGGGGTCGCTATCAATTGGTACTATTGGTACATTGGCATAGATATTAAAACTTTCTTTAAAAATATCGGTAAATTAATGTGTGTGATTATACCAATAGTAGTAATGCTGTTAGGTCTATTTCTCTGTTGGCCGGTTAAAACCACGATACTTAGTTTTATCGCGCACGGTTCTGTGCTTACGATAATCTATAGTTCTATGTTATGGAAATTTGCTTTTAACGAATATGAGAAAAATCTCGTATTGCAACCTCTGGCTCGCTTGAAAACAATTTTAAAAATCGAATCCAAGTTCCATTGAGATTCAATTCAATGCCCGCTTGTACGAAACTTCCAATCATTCCAGGCTCTCCCAACAAGCTTCTAATTAAGTTATAATATGGTAAATAGCCTTAATTTATGGGAAAAGGAGTCCAAAAATTATGTCCGCATTTACAAACGCAACTTTAATGATTACAGGCGGTACCGGATCCTTCGGAAATACCGTTTTAAAACACTTTTTAAAAAGCGATATCGGCCAAATCCGCATTTTTTCGCGTGATGAGAAAAAGCAGGATGATATGCGCCACGACTTGCAAGTGCGTTATCCAGAACATGCCAAAAAGGTTAAATTTTACATCGGCGATGTGCGCAACGCACAAGCCATCAAAGACGCCATGCAAGGCGTGGATTACGTCTTTCACGCTGCTGCCTTAAAGCAAGTACCTTCGTGTGAATTTTTCCCGATGGAGGCCGTGCGCACCAACGTACAAGGAACGGATAATATGCTCCACGCCGCCATTGAAGCCAAAGTCAAACGCGTAGTCTGTCTGTCTACTGATAAAGCCGCCTATCCGATTAATGCCATGGGTATTTCCAAAGCCATGATGGAGCGGGTCGTTTACGCCAATGCACGCGTAGCTGCAGATCGTGGGAACACCACCATTTGCTGTACGCGCTATGGCAACGTCATGTGCAGCCGTGGCAGTGTCATTCCGCTCTTTATTGACCAAATTAAAGCCGGCCTTCCTATCACCATCACCGATCCCAATATGACCCGGTTTTTGATGAATTTAGATGAAGCCGTGAAACTGGTAGAATTTGCGTTTGAACATGCAAATCCGGGCGATTTATTCATTCAAAAGGCCGATGCGTCCACCATTGCCGACCTCGCCAAGGCCGTCCAACAACTTTTTGGTGACACCGGTACGAATATCATCGGTACCCGCCATGGCGAAAAACTTTTTGAAACCTTGATGACGCGTGAAGAACGGTTGCGCAGTGAAGATATGGGTAACTATTTCCGCGTTGCCACCGATAGCCGCGACCTCAATTACGATAAATTTGTCGTCAAAGGTCAAGTCAAGACGATGGCAGACGAAGCCTACACTTCACATAATACCACTCGTTTGGATGTGCCGGGTACTGTTAAAAAAATCCTTACAACTGATTATGTTCAAGAAGAACTGAAAAAATTGGGGAAATAATGAACATTCTTATCACCGGGGCAAAAGGATTTGTCGGTCGCAATTTAGTGGCCAATTTACAAGCCATTAAAGACGGGAAAAACCGTACACGGCCGGAATTATCCATCGGCGAAATTTTTGAGTTTGATATTGATACTCCTGCCGAAAAATTAAACGAGTTTTGCAAGCAAGCCGACTTTGTATTTCATTTGGCGGGGGTTAATCGTCCGCAAGACCCGGCAGAATTTATGAAGGGGAATTTTGGTTTTTCTTCCGTATTACTTAGTACGCTTAAAAAATATCAAAATACCTGTCCCGTTGTATTATCCTCCTCCATTCAGGCAACCTTGCAAGGCCGCTACGCCGGTTCGCCGTATGGTCAATCTAAATTAGCCGGGGAACAGCTTTTCTTTGACTATGCGAAAGAAACAGGTGCTACGGTCTATGTCTACCGATTTCCAAACCTATTTGGTAAATGGTGCCGTCCGAATTATAATTCCGCCGTGGCAACTTTCTGCCACAATATCGCGCGGAATTTACCCATTCAGGTAAACGACCGCGCAGCTGAATTAGAGCTTCTTTACATAGATGACCTAATTGAGGAAATGTTAGATGCATTAGAAGGCAAACCGCACCGTTGCAACTATCAAGGCATCATGCCTCAGTTGCAACCAGACGGTAAATATTGTTTTTCGCCTATAACTCATCATGTAACGCTCGGGGAAATTGTGGATTTATTAAATTCATTTCATGCCCAGCCTCGCACCTTACTCGTGCCGGAAATACCGTCCGGTTCGTTTGCCAAGAAGCTGTATTCAACCTATCTTTCTTATATTCCCAAAGAAAATGTAGTCTTTGATTTAAAGCAACATACAGATGCACGGGGCAGCTTTACGGAACTACTTAAAACCGTTAGCGGTGGCCAGTTTTCCGTCAATATTTCTAAACCGGGTATTACGAAAGGCAACCACTGGCACAATACAAAATGGGAATTTTTTATTGTGGTATCAGGCCGGGCACGGATGGAACAACGCAAAATCGATACAGATGAAGTATGGACATTTGACGTCAGTGGCGAAAAACCGCAAGCAGTCCATATGCTCCCGGGATATACCCACAATATCATCAATTTAAGCGACACAGAACCACTCATCACGCTCATGTGGGCCAATGAATCCTTTGATCCTACTCATCCGGATACCTTCGCTGAGGAGGTTGTGAAATGAAACGGCTTGTATTACTGGGCGCGGGGGGGTTTGCAAAAACACTGGCAGACTTAGTCACCCAAATACAATCCTATGACGAAATTGTTTTTTTAGATGATAATCCGGAAGCAAAAAATACAAGAGGCACGTGCGCGGATTATGTGAAATTTAAAAATGAACAAACCGATATGTATCCGGCGTTTGGCAATAATGAAGTACGTTTAAAATGGTTGGAAACTCTTAAGCAAGAAAATATTACCGTGCCCAGTTTCATTCATCCAACTGCCTATATTAGTCCAACGGCCCAACTCGGGCCGGCTACAGTCGTTCTGCCAAAGGCGGTAATCAACACAAACTGCCGGTTAGAACGTGGATGCATCGTTAATTGCGGAGCTGTATTGGATCACGACTGCATCTTGGAGGAAGGGGTCCATTTGTGTATTGGTTCCTTAGTAAAAGCAGAAAATCACTTACCGGCAAAACTCAAAGTAGAAGCCGGACAAGTTGTTTTAAATAGAACCTATCCGTTGTGAGGAGAGAAAATATGACTGGTTTTAAAAATAATGGGAAATTAAAACTTTTAATTATCGTCGGTACCCGGCCGGAAATTATTCGCTTGGCCGCTGTGATTAAAAAATGCCGTCAATATTTTGATGTGCTCTTGGCGCATACCGGGCAAAATTACGATTATAATTTGAACGGTATTTTCTTTAAGGATTTGCAGTTAGCCGAGCCGGAAATTTATTTAAATGCCGTCGGGAAAGATTTAGGCGAAACTATGGGAAATATTATCGCCAAATCGTATGAGCTCATGGTACAGATAAAGCCCGATGCCGTACTGGTACTGGGCGATACGAACAGCTGTTTATCCGTCATTGGTGCCAAAAGGTTGCATATCCCAATTTTTCACATGGAGGCCGGCAATCGTTGTAAAGACGAGTGCTTGCCCGAAGAAACTAACCGCCGCATTGTAGATATTATCAGTGATGTTAACTTGTGCTACAGCGAGCATGCTCGACGATATTTGGCCGACAACGGTCTACCTAAAGAGCGAACTTATGTAACCGGTAGCCCCATGGCCGAAGTGTTGCACAAGAATTTGCCGTTTTTTGAAAAAAGTGATGTCTTAAAACGCCTGGGCCTTACAAAAGGGAAATATATGCTACTTTCCGCCCATCGCGAAGAAAATATTGATACGGATGAGAATTTTAATTCGCTTTTCACTGCTATTAATAAACTGGCGGAAAAATACGATATGCCGATTTTATACTCTTGCCATCCGCGCAGCAAAAAACGGCTGGCTGAGTCCGGATTTAAACTGGATAAGCGTGTCATCCAACATGAGCCGCTTGGTTTCCATGATTACAACTCTTTGCAAATGAATGCTTTTGCAGTGATTTCCGACAGTGGGACATTACCGGAAGAAAGCAGCTTTTTCCTTTCGATTGGTAAACCTTTCCCGGCGGTCTGTATTCGCACTTCTACCGAGCGTCCCGAAGCGTTAGACAAAGGTTGCTTTATACTGGCTGGTATACGCACCGATTCTTTATTGCAGGCGGTAGATACAGCTGTTTCCATGGTGCAAAACGCAGATAATGGGCTTCCTGTGCCAGATTATGTGGACGAAAATGTGTCTACAAAAGTGGTCAAGATTATTCAAAGCTATACGGAAGTAGTCAATAAGATGGTATGGCGCAAACGTTAATTTTGCCAAAGATTAATCAAAAAAGAACCCCGGGAAAAAATCCCGGGGTTCTTATTGTTTAGCAAGAATTTATTTTCCGTCCTCACTATAATAACTATATTTCTTATAGTAAGCATATTTCCCGTAGGAAAAACCTTCCGGGCGGTAATGACCGATTACGGCACCCAACACCTTAATATTGGCCTTTTTGAGCTTATCTATTGCTACAGAAGCCAACTTAGCATTTGTTTTTCCATACTTAATTACAAAGACGGCATGAGGAATATACCGGCCCCAAAGCAAGGCATCTGATACCGGCATAATGGCGGGGCAGTCCACAATAACTTGATCATAGTGTCCCTTCGCCCAATTAATAAAATCTGCCAATTTTGGCGTATTTAATAATTCCGCGGGGTTGGGGGGACGTTGCCCGGCCGTCATAACAAATAAATTCGGCACATCCTTTACTGGCTGCACATTAGAGGCATAATCCGCTTTCTGAGGATCTTTATCCCAAATGTTACTTAATCCCTTATCAATAGACAATCTAAACACCCGATGTAACCGTGAACGGCGCAAATCGCCGTCGATAAGCAGGACTTTTTTCCCAGCTTGTGCCATCGCTACTAACAAGTTGGAAGATAAATTACTTTTACCTTCGCCTTGTAGCGAACTGGTAATCAAAATGGGAGCATTCGGTTGATCCGCCAAGGAAAAATCAAGCATGGTCCGCACGTTCCGTACGTTCTCTGCCAGCAAGAAGTTTCCTTTCTTAAGCATCGTGGCATATTCCAATTCTTTTTGTTTTTGTTTCTCATAGGGAACAAAACCCAAAAAAGGAAGGTTTAGTTTTTGTTCCAAATCTTCAGAAGATTTAACACTTTGGTCTAAAAATTCCAATGCAAACACAATCAACAATCCAAACAAGCCACCGCCTAAAATACCAATCGCTAAATTGATGAGTTTGCGCGGCCGAACCGAGCTAGTAGGGGTCACAGCACCGTCTACAATACGAATATTGTTACCAGAGAACTGGCCCGAAAGTTCAATCTTAATACTTTGTACCAGCCGACGGGTTTCTGTATTAATTTGTTCGTTGACAGATTTTAATTGGTTTTCTACAGAAATTAAATCGGGGTGCTTATCGGTATACTTAGCAGCTAACTGAGCGCGTTGACCTTCCAAAGAGGCCGCTTGTTGCTTTAAGGATTTAATGAAATCACTGTTTACTACCTGCGGCATGGAATTTAGGAGCTCTTGTTCGGCGGAACTCTTTTCCGTACTTTCCAATGCACGAATGACATCCTGCCCCATCGAAATACGGTTGCTAATATTTTCAGCAACGAACGTACGGGCCAGCGTATTTGCAATTTCCGCTGATAATGTGGCATCGTATGTAGTAGCCGATACATTGACCAAACGGCTCCGGGTAATCGGATCTATTTTAATAGCTTTTTTGAGCTTTCCTACGCCTCCCGGATTAGCAAATTGTTCATATTGGCCCAAATCTAATTTAGCATATACCTTTTCCAATAAAGAACGGCTCTCAAGGAGTTGATATTGGGTGCGGTAATAATCTTCCTCCGCAGTAAAAGAACCATAGGGATTTACATCTATTTTCCCAGCATTTTCCTGGTTAATCATCAATAAAGCGGTTGCTTTATAAGCAGGCCGTATCAATGTGTTTGCTATCACGGCTGCTACAATACCCAATAATACTGTAGCCACGATAATCCACCAGCGCTTAAATACAATCCCTATAATTTCGTTTAAATCAATTTCTTCTGTTGTATTATTATTCATAAAATTATCCATTAAAACATACTTTGCGGAACAAAGACCACATCCCCTGGCATTAACGCAATATCCAGCGATTTATTACCTTGTTTGGTAATTTGAGTTACGTCCACATCCAGCGTTTTTTGCTGCCCATTTTGCATCCGCAAGACACGAACCTTGGAAGTAGCCGCAATATCCGTAAATCCACCAACAGAAGTAATTGCCTCCAATACGGTAAGTGGTTTCTCCGGAGGAATTTGGATAGAACCCGGTTTTTTGACCTGCCCCAGCACATAAACCGTTTTATTACCGTATTCCTTAATCAACATGGAAACTTGCGGATTTTTGATATAAGTCTTAAGTGCATTAGACAAACGCTCTTCCGCACCCACTACGGAATAACCAGCAATCCGAATGGATCCCACTAAAGGGAACGTAATAGTACCGCTTCCGCTAATGCGTTGGACACGGTCCATATCATCTTCCATAAAAACTTTAATTTCCACTAAGTCACCCGGCTGTAAAATGTAAGCCGTAGATTGGCGAACTTGCTCCAATTCCAAAGCAATCGCCTGAGAAGAATCTTCCGTCATCGAAGAGGCCTGAGGAGCCGTCTGCACCGCAGGACTTGCACAAGCTGCGACTAGAGCTGACACAGCCAAAAAAGTGAATATTTTCATTAGTTTCATATCTTCTTTATTTTATCAAATCTAGAGGAAGAATACCAGCATAGGGAGGGGAAAATAGTACAAAATTACATCTGGGTAGAGAGCGCTCTGCGGGCACGCATATACAATCGGGAGAGTTCTTTATCTTTTGGGTATTTTTTTAAATACGTTTGCGCTAATTCCAAGGCTTGCTCTAAATAGGCACGGCGTTGGGTTTCTTCTTGAACACGCCAAGCGGCATTATAATATGCATTTCCTAATCTTAGCGCAAAACGCGGCCCATCATAAATAGACAAACCTTGCTCGTATAACGCAATTTTTGCTTCGGGCCGAAGCCCCTTACCAAACAAAAATAAGCGCCACGCACGCGTCTTTTGCAAAGGCAACCACATGGCCCCCGTCATCACTACAATAATTAATATCTTCTTGAAAATAGATAGAGAATGAATATGCAAGTTCCCCTTATCAAACGAAGGACTGGCAACCAATCCTAACGAGATAAAAAATAAAAAAGCAACTGCTGGAATAGAAAAATCAAAATCTACCAAACATCCCACACACATTGCCGATAAACAACTTACAAGTGCCCCTAAAACCATCTTTTTGTACGGCTCAATTCGATTAAGGCGTCTACTTACCCGCCAGATAAAACACCCAAAAATAAACACCAAGGGCAGAATCCCTACGTAACCCATGCCTAATAATAACTCCAACCAATCGTTATGTAGCCGTTCCACATAAGAAGAGAGGGGAGTTTCCATATAGGACGTAATCGCCACAGGCATAGCTCCAATCCCTATACCCCAATAGGGATTTTTCGCTAGCAAGTTTTCCGCGGCCCGATAGAGCATCTTCCTAGTTTCTATGGAAAATCCACCCGTTCGCCGGGCAAATTCATTGATAGCATCCACATTTGCACTTGTCAGCCAAATCGCCAACCCCAACGTAACGCCCCACAACAAAAACCATTTAAACTTATGGGCCTTTGTTGAAGGTAAAAATAACGACATGACCAGTCCGTACACAAATGCACCAACGCCCAATGACAACATCGCCCCACGGGAACGAGTATAAACGCAAGAAATTCCTAGTGCAAGTACGATTAACCATCCAGCCGTTTGGCGGCAATATAAGGAACTGTTTTTACCCTGGCGGTATTGCTGTAGAAGCCCGGACAAGTTATATCCCATCATCAGCAAAGTTGTCATCGCCAAAAATACTCCCGCGTGATTTCGATTAAGAAAAGGGCCTAGACCGGCGTGTCTCCCCGTCAAAGAACCAATGTAAGAACCTGCAGGCAACATATTAATCGTTGCCGCAACTGCTAAGCCACACAAGGCGGCTGCTAACATAAAGTGACGAACGTTTGGAGTGCGTACAGCCAATTGACAAATTAAAAAAACCACGACTAAATACGTAATGAAATACGAGGCATGCTCCAACGTATATAACCTGACTAATGTGGAAGGATACCAGGGAGAAGGGTCTAATAAAGTATGAGGAAATAAAGATTGCAACAGAGCGTATCCAATCAAAAAAGAAAGTCCCCAAAACGTAATTTTAAAAAGGGGGGTAGAAATCCAGTGCTTGTGCGAAAAAACCCACAAAACAGCACTCACCAGCACAAGGCCCTGCGCAATAGAAAATGCCCATGGTTCCGCACCGGCAAAAGCAAAAGTGAGGAAAAATAAACAAGTTATGAGTAATACCTTTAGGAAGAAATCCATGTTCTTATTGTATAAAATTTGATATAGTTTTAACGATGAAAGTTTTATTTATTTGCTACGCTAATGTGTGCCGCAGTTTTATCGCCCAAGAGATTCTTCGTCGTGAAATGCCGGAAGCGGAAGTTTTTTCACGTGGAGTATACGCGGATCCATCGTTCTCGGTTCCTAGCAAGGTAACCAATTTTTTGGCAAGCCAGTCTATTACGCCTAAACCGCACACCCCTACTCCCCTGACTCCAGCAGATTTAGAAACGGCCGATTATATTTTTTGTATGGAACAAGCGCATTTGGAAAAACTAGCCGACCAATACGCCCAACATTGGGACAAACTTTGGTTACTGACGGAATTTGTAAATGAAAAATCAGTAGATGTGCCCGATCCGATTGCGTTAACCGGGGCTGATTTTGTTCAGTCAGCCCAAGAGCTGGCAGTTTTGGTACGTGCGTGCGCTCGAAAACTAAAAGGAGAAAACAAATGAAAGGAATTATCTTAGCCGGAGGGGCAGGAACTCGTTTATACCCGGCCTCACTACCTATTTCTAAAATTTTATTACCCATCTACGATAAACCCATGATTTATTATCCATTATCGGTTCTCATGCAAGCCGGAATCAAAGATATTCTGATTATCACCAACCCGGAGGATGATGCCAATTTCCAGAAGTTACTTGGAGATGGAAGCACGTGGGGCATTAAATTATCCTATAAAATTCAACAAGTCAAACGTGGCATTGCCGACGCATTTTTGTTAGGAGAAGATTTTATTGGCACAGATTCCTGTGCACTTATATTAGGGGATAATATCTTCTATGGAAGTGGTTTTGATGCTATTTTGCGCCAAGCCTGTTCCCAAGTAAATGGGGCCACCGTGTTTGCTTACGAAGTGGGGGATCCTCAACGTTTTGGAGTAGTGGAATTTGATAAAAACGGGAAGGCCATTTCTTTGGAAGAAAAACCGCAAAAACCTAAAAGTAATTTTGCCGTAACGGGGTTGTATTTTTACGATAACAACGTTGTAAAATATGCCAAGCAATTAAAACCCTCTGCGCGTGGCGAGCTAGAAATCACTGACCTAAATAAAATTTATCTGCAAACAGGTGCCTTGCAGGTAGCTCGATTGGGACGCGGTTTTGCGTGGCTCGATACGGGCACCCATGAGAGCGTATTACAAGCCTCTAATTTTGTACACAGCATGCAACTAAATCAAGGTATTGAAATTGCGTGTTTGGAAGAAATTGCACTGGAAAAAGGCTTTATTTCCCCGGCAGAATTACAAGCGCAACTTAAAACAAAACCGGATAATCTCTACTATAATTTTGTGCGCACGCTACCGGCGAAATATACCGCTTAAACTCAAAGGAACATCTCTGAATTCATTTGCCTAGGACACGTAGGTAAGTGCTTTTATTAACTACTCGTACCGCAAAGCATCAATTGGGGTCAGTTTTGACGCTTTATACGCTGGATAATAGCCAAAGAAAATACCCGTTGCCGCAGAAAAACCGGCAGAAATTAGCACAGCCCATATACTCAACTCCGCTTGCAAAGACATATACTTCGCCACAAACAGGGTAAAAATTATTCCTAAGATAATCCCGATCAAACCACCCAGGCAGGAGAGCGTCATAGATTCCACCAAAAACTGTAAGCGGATATTCCAACTCGTCGCGCCAATCGCCATGCGGATCCCGATTTCACGCGTGCGTTCGGTTACAGAAACAAGCATAATATTCATAACGCCGATACCACCTACCAACAGAGATACCGCCCCAATAATTCCTAAAAATAAACTCATTGTCGTAGCGGTACTTTTGGCCTGCTCCACAAACGAAGCAAAATCATCTAACTGGAAATCATCTTTTCCGAGCGGATGAATCCGGTGGGTATTGCGTACGGTATTGGCAATATCCACTTTTGTGTTTTCAATTTGATTGAAATCGGTAGCGCGAATGACCACCCGGTCCAACGCACGGCGGCTTTTGGCATTCCAACCGCTTACATCTAATTTTACTTTGCCGGTAGTGTAAGGAATTAACACGCCTTCATCAATATTAAACCCAAAACCGCTGGACCCGGTTTTTTTAGTGACCCCAACCACTTTAAAGGGAATATTATCTAATACCACGGTTTTATCCAAGGGATCCACATCCCCAAATATCGTCTGTGCCGAAGTGGCCCCGATTACCATCACTTGTGCATAATCATTAATTTCTTTTTCGGTAAAAGCACGACCTTTTGCAACCGACCAGTCATACGCCATAAAAATATCCGTATCGGTAGCCAAGGCATTTAAAGAAACGCTGGTGTTTTTGTATTTTACGTCAAAAGTCGTTTGGATATACGGCGCGGCCGCCGACACACCAGCCAGTTCGCGAATCGCGCGCACGTCGTCCATGGTTACATCTTTGGGGGAAGAAATACTTTCATCCAAATCCCACGGTTGGCGCAAGAAAATAATGTTCGTCCCCATATTGGAAAAGCGGTCCGCAATACTTTTTTTGGTTGCAGAGCCGACCGCCAATACCGTAATAACCGCCGCCACCCCGATAATAATACCTAAACTCGTCAGCGCCGCGCGCATTTTGTTGGCAAAAATTGCCTTAAGCGAAATTTTAAAAATTGCATAAAACGAATCAATCATTTCTGCACCTCATCACTTACTTTTTGGCCGTCTTTAAATTTAATTAAGCGCGAAGCGTACTCGGCAATATCCGGTTCGTGGGTAATAAGAATAATGGTTTTGCCCATTTCTTTATTTAAGCGTGTAAACAAATCCATTACCTCAATACTCATTTTCGTATCCAAATTTCCGGTCGGTTCATCCGCAAAAATAATAGGAGCATCACACACTAAACTGCGTGCAATCGCCACACGTTGCTGCTGTCCGCCGGAGAGTTGGTTCGGCAAGTGAAAAGCACGCTGGGCAAGCCCTACCGCTTCCAACGCTTCCAGTGCTTTTTTACGGCGTTCTTTGGCAGGCGTATGATTGTAAATCATAGGCAGTTCCACATTCTCAACTGCTGTCGTACGTTTGATTAAGTTAAATCCTTGAAATACAAATCCGATTTTGCGGTTACGCACTTCGGCCAATTTCGATAAATTCGTAGCGGTGACATCAATACCGTCCAAAATATATTTTCCGCTCGTCGGCTTATCCAAACAACCTAAAATATTCATAAACGTGGATTTACCGGAACCGGACGGCCCCATAACCGCGACAAATTCGCCGGGCTCTATGGAAATACTGACCCCGTTCAGCGCACGCACTTCTACGTCGCCCAGTTTATAAATTTTGTATAAATCGCGCGTGTCGATTAAAGACATATCGCACTCCTTAACGGCGGCGGCCCGGCCGCGGCGGATTCATAGACATATTACCGCTGGCTTTTAAATTATTTTCGCCCACAATAATCCGGTCTCCTTCTTGAATATCTCCACCGGTAATTTCCGTATTTGTTGAGGCAATAATTCCAATCGTTACATCTACCCGGTGCGGAGGTTGACCTTTTTCCATTTTCCACACACCGGTATTGTCATAAGTCTGTTTATTGAACGAGGGGGAAAAGCGCAATGCTTCATTGGGCACCATCAAAGCATCTTCTTTTTCTTCCGTATAGATAGTTAGGGTAGCCGTCATCCCGGGCTTTAAACGCAAATCACTATTATCCACATCCACAATCACCGTATACGAAGTGCTACTGTTGGAATTAGAAGATGAAGAAGTGTCCACATAATTCGTACGCACCTGGCGGACCGTTCCTTTGAATTTTTCGCCCATATATCCGTCCAAGGTAAATTCAGCCCGTTGGCCTTCTTTGATTTTCACAATATCGGCTTCGGAAACTTTGGCTTCAATTTGCATTTTAGTCATATCCTGCGCCACTACAAAAAGTTCCGGCGTAGAAAATCCGGCAGTAATTGTTTGCCCCTCGCTCACTTTGCGGGTCAGTACCACGCCGTCAATGGGCGAAACGATTTTGGTATTGGATAAATCTTTGGAAGCAGTATCCACATTCGATTGTGCACGCACCACGCTGGCCTGTGCCGCATTGAGGGAACTTTTTGCATTTACATAAGCCAACTCATATTCTTCCATATTCACGCGGGAAACATAATTTTTCTCGTATAAGGTTTTATAACGTTCGTAATTCAGTTTAGCCAAATCAAACGATTTTTGGGCTGAGTTTAAATTTTCCTTCGCCGAAGACAGACTGGCCTTTGCCTCCGCAAGTGAAGCCAAAATTTGCGTTTGATCAATCACAGCCATTAAATCGCCTTTTTTTACCTCGCTGTTATAATCTACATAAATTTTCAAGATCTCCCCGGATACAAGCGCACCGATTTGGGTCGTATTCACCGGATTAATAGGACCGGATGCCTCCACCACATCCACAATATTTCCACGCTGGACGGTAGCAGTTCGGAAAAGCGGTTGGCTGGGCCGTTTATGGAAATGGCTCACACTGAACCATACAACCGCGATCAGCAGCACAATCACGCCGATTTTTAACCACAACGGCATCTGTTTAAATTTGCTCCAAAGAGCCAAAAATATTGTTTTAATTTTATTCATATTAGTAAGTCCCCATCGCTTGTTTTAAATCGGCTACTGCAGCAGCATAATCATAACGCGCCGTGAGTAGGTTTAGTTCGGCATCCGTATAGGCCACTTCGGCATCTTTTAGTTCGATACTATCTCCGATACCTTCGTTATAACGTCCCCGGGAAAGATCCAAATTTTCTCTCGCTTTTTCCACATTCAGCTCTGCTAGCGGGATACTTTCCTGTGCTTCCTGCATGTTAATATACGCCTTTTGTACTTCTAAAAATACATTATTTACTACACTTTTACCGGAATTTTGCGTTTTGGCCAAATTTACTTTAGCCTGTTTTACCTTGTTGTACGACTTAAATGCGTTAAAAATAGGAATTTCCACCGAAACAGCCAAACGCGTTTCATCATTTTCAATATAAAAATCATTACCGTACTTGCCATACCCCGCAGAAAAAGAAAAGGTTGGGAACATGCCGGCCTTGGCTTGATTAACTTGAATCTGGCTAATCTTTAGCGCCGCTTGCGTTGAACGCAAATCCGGACGGTTAGCATAGGCAATTTGAACCGCTTCCTCTAACGAAAAATCAAACTTTTCGACATCATCAATTTCTTCAATTTCCAGCACGTTGGGAGTCGTCACACCCATGGTATTAGCCAAGCTGGCAGAAGCTGTTTTAACTAAATTTTGTGCGCGGATAAGTTTTAATTTTTCATTGTTTAAATTAACCTCTGCCGTCGTTACATCCACCTTAGGTCGCAATCCTAAGCGAAAATATTCTGCGGCGCGCTCATATTGATCTTGATATAAATCACGCGAAACCGTACGAATATGAACTGCACGCTGAGCGGACAGTAAGGAATAATACGCCTTTTTAACAGCACGGGTAATTTCGTTTGTCTGCGTATTTACAGCTAGTTGGGCTTGTTCCAGTGCCAATTTTTGAATTTTAACTGCGCGGATTTTATCGCTAATGGCAGACAGTGAAAGTTGCGCTTGAGCATATACATCCGAATTCCCATGTTCTGCCGTGGAAGACCCTTGCAGCTTTGTTACATTATAGGACTGGCTGGCCCCCGCTGATACCGTAGGCAAAAATTCGGCACGCGATAAGTTTAAATTAATTTGTGCTTCTTGCAGCGAAAGGTTTGCACTGACTACAGACGGACTATTTTCTAACGCAATACGCACACAGTCTTCCAAGGAAAGTTTACTTTTTAATTCCTCAAAAAACGGTTTGGTGGGGGAAGGAGCAGGCCCCTGCTGGGGCAACTTAGGTGAGTATAACCCGGCAGATGGTAGCAAATCATCCGGTTCTGCCCATGCGCTGGAGGAAATGATTAATGCCCCCAGAAGTAAAAAAATAGAAAAATTTCTCATATTCATATTATATAATTTCCTGTTTTGACTTACTCATTTTTCCATGCCTATCTCTTAAAAAACACCGGGCTACGCGTTTTTATTGCATTTAATACAAAAAACCTCAAAACAAGTTATAATATAAATGGTATGATCAAACCCGTTATTTTGCTTTTCATTGCAAACTTGTTCATGACTATGGCGTGGTATGGCCATCTAAAATTTAAAAACGCCTCCATGTGGCTTATTATTGTGGTCAGTTGGGGGCTTGCGTTTATTGAATACTGTTTTCAAGTGCCGGCCAACCGTATGGGAAGTCAGTATTTTTCCGTAACACAACTTAAGGTAATGCAAGAGGTTATCACCCTCGTAGTATTTGCCGGATTCTCAGCTTGGTATTTTAAAGAATCCTTCAAGTGGAATCACTTGGTTGGATTTTTATTTTTGGTTGCTGCTGTATTTTTTGTATTTAAAAAATGGTAAGGAAATTTCATGAAAAACAAACATAGACTTTTTATCAAAATGGCCGAACTCGTGGCCGAACAATCTACCTGCTGCCGCTTACAAGTGGGAGCAGTGCTCGTCAAAGACAACCGCGTCATCAGCATTGGTTTTAACGGAACCCCAACGGGGCAGTTGCATTGTGAAGACAATTTTCGCCACCTGTGGGAAAAACAATTTAAAGATCAATTCCCAACGTATGAAGAGTTTACCGCCAGCCGCACGTTTTATGATTTGCATGGCAAATGGTCTATTGAAAACGAATTGCACGCCGAACAAAACGCTATTTCGTTTGCGGCCAAAAACGGCATCGCAACCGACGGCGCCACGGTATATGTTACGTGGTCACCGTGTGTGCATTGTGCCAAAGTGATTGTCAGCGCGGGCATCAAAAAAGTGTTTTATAAAAATATGTATGACCGCAGCCAGGAAGGCATTGTATTCCTAGGGAAAAACGGCATTGAATGCCGCCAACTGACCGAAGAAGAAATCGAAGCCAATGTGTAAGGCTCTTTTCGGACTTGTCCAATTTTTACTATAATAAAGTATATGACAAAAAATATCACGGCTCCGGCCGAAAACGAAAACAACGATTTAATTGCCTCCGGTTTGATAAAACTGGCAAACTGGAGTAAGAAACATAAACAAAGTTTACTGACTGCGCTCGCTATTTTAGTAGTTGCCGCAATTGTAGGTTATGCTTACACGGCCCACCAAAAAAATCTGACGGAAAAATCGTGGGCGGCATATTACAATGCGCAAATCGCGTTAGCCACCCAAGGCCAAGAAGCGGGCTTTGCCGATTTGGACGGTATATCGGCGGACTTTCCAAATACTCCGGCTGCGCAATATGCACAACTCATGAAAGGAGACATTCTGTTTGCGGGTGAAAATTTTGCCCAGGCGGCTGATGTGTATGCGCCGTTGACGTCCTCCTCTAATAAAACCGTCCGCACCGTGGCAACGCTGTCGCAAGCAGCCGCGCTGCAAGCCACACAAGACTATAAAGCCTCGGCTGATTTAATGCAAAAATTTATTCAAAATAATCCGAACAGTTTTGCATTGCCGCAAGCGTATTTGACATTGGCCTTAAGCCAAGAACTATCTGGTGACAAAACAGCCGCTATCAACACGTACAAACACATCTTGGAAGCATATACGAAAACTTATTTCGGTACGTTTGCTAAAGAAAAACTAAATCAATTGCAAAAATAAATTAAAAACCCTGTCCGATAAATTGAACAGGGTTTTTTATGCTTTTCAAAATCTAAAAAGGAAAAATTATGAAGAAAAAAATAACTCTGATGTTAAGCGCGCTTATGCTGGCCGATATGTCTTTCGGTGCGGGATTTGCGCTTTATGAATACAGCGGCCGCTCGACTGCTATGGGCGGAGCCGTTATGGCTAACGACGCAGAACCGGCGTCTTTAGCGGCTAACCCTTCTTTAATTACCGAATTGGAAGGCACGCAAATTCAAATCGGTGCGACGGCCGTGCAAGCTCATGCTAAAACCACCATTGAAAACCCGATTACCCACCAACAAGAATCGCGCACGCTTAAAAAAGATACGTGGATTTTGCCCAACTTCTACATTACCCACAAATGGGACGATAAAATTTCGTTTGGTTTAGGCGGTTTTTCCCGCTTTGGTTTAGGTGGACATTATAAAAATGATAGCACCTGGATTGGGAGCATGCTTGCCTATAAAGTAAAATTGGAAACCTTCTCTTTTACACCGACATTAGCCATCAAAGCTAACGACGAATTATCCTTAGCCATGGGATTAGAAGCCATGACCATTGATTTCACCCAAAACTCCATGATGATTAATAACACCATGAAAATTGATCCGGCTAATAGTTATGAAATTCACGGTACTGGCATTAGCTGGGGGGGAAACTTCTCGTTAACGTATCGCCCCGAATGGGCAGAAAAATGGTCCTTTGGCGCGTTGTACCGCTCCAAAGTAAAACAAAATTTAGACGGTTATATCCACACGCAAGGCGGAGGAGTGATTAACAATCCGTTGACGGGGAATGAAGTAGTTCGCAATTCCGCGGCCTCGGGTGCTATTAACCTGCCAGATAGTTTAGCCACCGGTATTGCTTTCCGACCGACGGAAGACTGGGTGTTAGAAGCCGGTATTACAGGCACTTTCTGGAGTTCCTACGACCAAATTATTATTGAATACACGGAAGGCGACGAATTAGCCCCGACGATTCACAACAAAAAACGCTACAAAGATACCTACCGCTTGAACTTCGGTACAGAATACAAACTCAACCAAAATTGGGCCGTGCGCGCCGGATATGTATATGATAAGTCTCCGATCAACCACCACTCTATGGACACCCTCGTCCCGGTGGACGATCGTCACTTAGTAAGTGCCGGGTTTGGTTACAAAACCGACACCTGGAGTGCTGACTTTGCCTATACCCATATCTTCGGCAAAGACTTAAAAGGCACTGCCAGCAACCAGTACTACAACACATCTATGAAATACTC